>JBQTKE010000585.1:0-2622 GCA_052386435.1 Myxococcaceae bacterium | reverse complement strand
GCCGTGGCACGCGCACGCCGCCGCGCGGGTGATGATCGTCGCGATCGTCCTCTTGCTCGCGTCGCTGCTGCGGCTGACCTTCTTCGCGGACGTCACGCCGTTGAATCCCGTGGATCAGCTCCCGCCGCTGCAGGCGATTGTTCCTGCTCCGAGTACCACTGCTGCGCCGGGTACTGCTCCGAACGCGCCGGCACCTGTTGAGGCCGCACCTGCTGGAGCCGCCAAGGTCGAGGCGCCTGCGGTCTCTGGCAAGAAGTCGAAGACCGGGAAGAAGCGTCGTGTGGGTGTCGCTGCCGCCGCGAAGAAGAAAAAGAAGGGGGACGGACCGCGGCCGCCATGGCTTCGCTGAGGCAATCAGTTACGGCCCTCCGAATCCTTCGATCCTCCGGAGTTGATGCGACAGCTCGCCGCCCCAAGATCGAGGGCTCGCAGTGGTTTGCCGTCGCGCGAATCAGTCTCTTGATTGGAGGTATACCAATAGATAATATACGTAACGTGTCTAAGAATACGAGTATCACTTTAGGTCGCCATTTCGAACGCTTCGTCTCGCTGCAGGTGAAAAGCGGCCGATTTGGGACGACGAGCGAGGTGATTCGGGCGGCGCTTCGCCTCCTTGAAGAAGACGAGGCGAAGCTTGCAGCTCTGCGTTCCGCTTTGACCGAAGGTCAGCAGGGTGGACTCGTCGAGGACTTCAATATTGAAGACGTCATTGCCGAGGCTCGGGAACACAGGGATTGAAGAAGCTCGGGCTTCAAGTCACGCGGGCGGCGAGAGCCGATCTCACCGCCATCGCCCGGTGCACCGCTAAGCGGTGGGGTGACGTGCAGGCCGCGAAGTATTTGCGACAGCTTGATTCCCGCTTCAAAGCGCTCAGCCGAGACGTTGAGCTTGGCAGAGGGTGCGAAGACATCTTGCCGGGCTGTTGGCGAATCACGGAAGGACGTCACGTCATCTTCTATCTGCACGACGAGGATTCCGTCACCATCCTCCGAGTTCTCCACGAGCGGATGCTTCCGACTCGACATCTCAAATAGAGTTTTGCCCTCGTTCGGCCAGCGGGTCGCGGTCGGTCCGCCGGCGGCGCTGATCAGCACTTTCCTTCCGAAGGCTTGATCCACGCGTGAGAGGAAGTCGCGGAACTTGGGATAGTCCGAGGCCCTCACGCGCGCCACGCTCAGGGTCAGCCTTCCCTCGGAGATGAGCTGGTTGTTCTCAACCTTGTGCGTGAGCCTCAGCGTGCCGAACTGTGACTCTTCTTTCACGTCAGCAGGCATGTCCTGAACTTTGTAGCCCGGCGGCAGCGGGTACTTGAACGAGAAGGTGTTCACCCAGGGCGACGACATCACGAGATCGAAGTGGCGCTCCGTCAGCGGCGCGAAGGTCTGCGCGTACACGCGCGGGCTGCCGAACGGGTAGAAGCGCAGGCCGCCGGGCAGGACCTCCGCGTAACGCGGGATCTCCAGCTGGTAGGTGAGCTTTACGTCTTGATCCAAGCGCGTGGTGTCGTTGATCGACATCTGGGACACGGTGAGGCCAGGGAACGACTGGGCCCAACCTTGTTCAAAGGTCGCTTTGCGCGTCGCGACGGTTTGATACGCGCGACGATATTCGGGGGCGCTCTGGCCGGTGATCAGGCTGTCGCCTTTGGTGTGAGCGCTGCCATCGGGCTTGAGCGCAACTTCCATGTTTAGCGTGGTGAGGTTCTCTTCCGCCGCGGCTTCCGGCGTGGTGAGGAAGGTGCTCTTTCCATCTGGCTCCACGATCAGCGCGTTCGCAACGCGATCCGCCGAGGGCAGCTCCTTCGCGCCATGAAACTCCGCGGTGCCGTCAAGGTACAGCTTGTATTTCGGCACGTAAGCGATGGCGTGGTTGAAGGCCGCGAGCGATGCAGGCTCGGGCGCCAAATTTCCCAGCGAGCGCATGCGCAACAAGACGAGTCGGCTGTCGATGCCGGCGATTTTCAAGAGTGCGTGAATCAACGACGCCTTGTCTTTGCAATCACCGAAGCGACGCGCGAGCACGCGATCCACTCGGTAAGGCTTGAAGCCGTGAATGCCGAACTCCAGCGCGACGTAGCGCGTATGCGTGACCACGAACGCATAGAGCGCGCGAACCACGGCCAGCTCGTCTTTGCGGTCCACGCCCTTGAGCGTCTTGTCCACGGTGCGCTTGAGCTCATCGTTGGTGATGAGCTGATCGCGCACGAGTCCCCAGTAGTAGCGACCGACGTCCTCCCACGTCTTGTACGTGGACACGTGCAGCGTGGTCGAGACCTCCGCCCAGCCGGGCATCATCGGCTCCGGCACCACCTTGGGAACGTTCGACATCGACCAGCGGTAGAGCATCCGCGCGGCGGCGAGCTTGGTTGACTCCGTCGTTATCCCGGGCGGGAGCTGCGCCTTGTTCCAGTACAGCGGCCGGTTCGCGGGCATGTCGACGAGGAACTGGTAGCGCAGCTTCGGCGCGATCGTCTGAACGTGCTCGACCTCTCCCCAGTAGTCGGACAGCAGGTTCTCCTGTGCGGTGTCGTCGATTCGGTACTGCACTTCCAAAACGTCACCGGGAGCGAGACCGGGGAAGGAGAGAACCTTGGCGCGCTCGTCGTAATACATGCCGGTCCAG
>JBQTKE010000584.1:0-5265 GCA_052386435.1 Myxococcaceae bacterium | reverse complement strand
AACTCGCCGGGGATGATCGCGTCCGTGTCTATGTGATTTCCAAAGCGCTGCACCTTGCCGCAAAGAACTTTGGACGACGTCGCCTGACCTTCGATCGAGGTACCTTTGGAAGGCGTCGCCACCGCGACGGTCGGCTCGCTGCTGCGAATCTCCGGGAGCGCCTTGTGATCTCGGAAGAGCAGCTTCGCGTAGCGGTCCTGATCGATCTTCGCGAGGACCGGGCGCACGTCGGTGAGCTTCATGTCGAGCGACGAAGCCGCCACCGTCGCCGCGGACGCGAGCCACGCCAGCGAGCCCTGCCCCATTCGGTTCTCGTAGTTGCGGTTCTGCGAGGAGAGCCATACCTCGCCCGGGAGCGCCTTCTCCGACGCCACGCCCAAGCACATCGAGCATCCCGGAGGACCCACGCGGAAACCCGCACGCTCGTAGATCTGCCAGAGCCCGCCCTGCCGCATGCGCGCTTGGATGTTGAGATCGCCCGGCACGACCAACTTCTTCTGCGAGACGGGAACAGGCTCACGCCCCTTGAGCAGCTGCTCGAGGACGAGCGCGCCCAACACCAGCTCTTCTTCCGTGGTGGTGCACGCGCCAATGAAGCAGCCGTGAAGTGGGAGTCCCGCCTCCTTCTCCACTTCCTTCACGTTGTCAGGGGAGAATGGCTTGGCGACGAGAGGGCCCAGGCGCGCGAGATCGATCTTCAACCGCTGCACATACGGCGCGTCGTCGTCCGCGCGGAAGTAGAGCGCGTCTTTGTTCTCACTCTTGCGATCGGTGAGCCACGCAGCGACCACCTCGTTCGCCTCGAAGATGCCGTTAAGCCCGCCGAACTCCGCCGTCATGTTAGCGATGGTGAAGCGCATATCCGTGGACCAGCTGCGCGTCGCCTGACCGCGGTACTCCACGCTGCGCTCCATGGCCACCGTGTTCCGACCCAGATCGCCCAGCGTCTTGAGAATGACGTCCTTGCCGCCAATGCCGAAAGGGACGTCGCCTTCGTATTCGACCGCGATCGCCTCCGGCACTTCGATCCACGACTGGCCCAGCACCATCGCCGCCGTGATGTCCGCGCCACCGAGGCCGATGGAGAACGCGCCGAGACCACCATGAGACGACGTGTGCGAGTCCGCGCCGAGCACCACCTGACCCGGCTGAACCAGATCTCGGTAGAACTTGGTGTGAAGGATCGTCTCGTTCGCGTCGTAGAAGTGACGGAGGCCGCTCTCCTTCGCGAAGTCGCGGGAGAGCTGGGTCAGCTTCTGCGTGCGCTTGTCGCCGGCGAGCGTGACTGGATCCACCGTGTGGTCGACAGCGAGGAAGAAGCGTTCACGATCGTGGAGCTTGGGACGACCGAGCGCTTGATACGTGCGGTCCATCCCGTTCCACGCCAGCTCACTGGCGATCGTCCAATCGACGCGAATCTGCAGAATGTCCCCGGCCTGCACCCACGGGCGCGTGAGGCCCTGCGCGTGGTGCGCGAGGATCTTCTGAGTCAGCGTCATCGGCTTACGGGTCTGCGTCATGGCGGCGCGCACCCTATTGCATAACGACGAGAGCCGTCGAATGTCTTGCGAGCAGCGCGGCGGGTCGATTTCACGCGCTGCGGCAGACCTTGGGTCGATGCGCTACGAGGCGAGCTTTCGTGCCCACGCCAAGAGCCGTTCCGTCTTCGCTGTGTAGGGTGGAAAGAGCAGAGAAAGCGAGGAGAGCCGTCCCTGCCGCATCACCGACCGTTCGTGGGAGAACGCTCGAATGCCCGCTTCGCCGTGGTAGCTGCCCATCCCGCTGCCGCCCACGCCGCCGAAGGGGAGGTTTGGATTTCCCAAGTGCATCAACACGTTGTTGATCAAGGTTCCACCGGCAGTGGTGGTTCGAAGCACTTGGTCAATCTTGGAGCTGCTGTTCGAGAAGACGTAGAGCGCCAACGGCTTGCCGAGCGAACGGACGGTGTGGACCGCTTCGTCGAGCGAGCGCCAGGTCAGGATGGGAAGCACCGGACCGAAGATCTCTTCCTGCATCAGCGCCGAGCCAGGCTTCACCTCCGTGAGCACCGTGGGCGCGATGTAGCGCTCCTTCTCGTCCACCTCGCCACCCAGCTCGATCTTCGCGCCCGCCTTCACGCTGTCGTCCATCAGCTTGCGGATGCGGCGCAGCGCGGAAACGTCGATCAATCGTGCGAGGTCTGGGCTCTGCTTGCGCGCCTCTTCGGAAGACCCGTAGCTCGACGAGATCGCTTTTCTCAGCGCGTCCACAAAGGGCGCCTTCACGCGTTCGTGAATCAAGATGTAGTCAGGGGCGACACAGGTCTGGCCTGCGTTGATGAACTTGCCCCACGCAACGCGCTCGGCCGCGGCTTGAATGTCCGCAGTGTCGTCGATGATCACCGGAGACTTGCCGCCCAGCTCCAGCGTCGTGCTCGCCAAGTGCTCCGCCGCCTTGAGCGCGATTTTTTTACCGATCTTCGTGCTGCCGGTGAAGAAGATGTGATCGAACGGAAGCTCCAACAGCTCAGACGCCACGTCCGTCCCTTCCTCGATGAAGACCTCCACTTCGCGAGGCTCGAACGCGTCCGCGACGATGTCGTTAATCACCTTCGCGGTGTGCGGAACCTTCTCGCTCGGCCGCATGATCACGCAGTTGCCCGACGCGATCGCCGCGATGAGCGGCGTGAAGATGAGGTTGAAGGGGTAATTCCAAGGGGCGAGGATCAGCACGACTCCGCGCGCCTCGTAGACGGTGTGGCTCTGCGTGCCCGCCAGCGGCAAAGGCGTCTTCACCTTGCGCGGAGCGAGCCACTCCTTGAGATGAGCGATCGTGTGCTTCAGCTCTTGCAGAGTCGGGAAGAGCTCCGTCGCCTCTGTCTCGAGCGGATGCTTCCGGAAATCCTTCGCCAATGCGTCCAGAACCTCTTGCCGGTGCGCAGTGATCGACTTGCGCAGACGCTTCAGCTTCTCAATCCGCTGCGCGGGAGAGGTCTGAGACACCGTCCAGCGGTGGGCCTGCATCGCATCGAAGGCGTGACGAACGTCGTTTTTCATGCGCGACGTCTTAGCAGAAGATGGACGCGCCCTTCATCCGGTGCTCCACGCTCCCGAGCTCAGAACCAAAGGTGAGCTCAGCAACTCCAAGCTCAGGGGTTGCTGAAGTTGTCGGTGGGAGCCCTCAGCGGGTGCGTCCGCCAGACGGAATTTACACGACGGCCACCTCAGCCGATCTCGAGGCTCTGAAGCCGCGCATCAACTACTCACAATTGACCTTACAGTCACAAATCACTGTGAAAGACGTCACAGCGCCGAAGCAGACGGAGACAACCCAACGGTGGAAGCTCGGACTGTCCATCCACGGAAGATCCGTCCCCCTTCGAACGAAGGTCGAGTTTTCGCGAAGATCCAGTCGTTCGAACGTCCGAGGCCGCTGCGGTGCTGGATGTCTCGCCGATGAACGCCGCCCAGCTGCTGCGGAGGCTGACGAAGGCCGACCTCATCAAGCCGCTCCGACACGGCCTGGTGTGGGTGGCTCCCGGGGAGATCGATCCCTGGGTTGCGCTTGAATTCATCTCGAGCCCTACCCGAGCTACATCTCGCTCCACAGCGCTCTCTACCGGCACGGAGTCCTCTCGCAGATTCCTCAGACTCACTATTCAGTGACGCTAGGGCGCACCCAGCAGATCTCCACAAGCGTCGGGGCATTCTCACTTCATCAGCTCACGCCGGAACTGTTTGGCGGATTTGATCAACTCCCCTCAGGGGCGAAGTTGGCGACGCCGGAGAAGGCGGTGTTCGATCTCGCCTATCTCGCTGGGACTCGCTCTCGACTCTTTCGGCGACCGCCAGAGTTGGAGCTGCCGGCGAAGCTGCGGCGACAAGAGATACGTCGGTGGGCGAAGCTGATCCCCTCTTCCCGCCGCCGCACCCAAGTGCTTCGGCAGATCGAAGCGTTGCTCGCGCAGCCGAAATCCTGATGACAGCCGTGACACCGCGATCGCCCCAACCTCGTGACAACGCGACGTTGTTGTCGCGGTTCGCCGAGGTAGATCTGCTTCAAAGCGCCTGAAGTGCCAAGACTCTGAGGTCGGGCCCGGCCGTTGCATCGCCGCCCGGCGCGAATGGGCTGCGGGGAAAAATCGCACCGAAGGGATTCAACGTTTGAGCCCGTCGAGGGAACTCAAGGGGGAGACCTATTTCAACTTTCGGTGACCGGTTTTTCGAGCTCGCGCGTCATGAAGAAGATGCTCAAATTTTTCCCGGTGCTTTGCCTGCTCGCGACCACGGGATGCGTGACTGTGTATCAGCCGCTCGTCTCGCTGCAGCGACCCGTTGCCGTGGATCCGCAGCAGCCGAACTTCTCTGAAGTCCGCGTGCTGGTTCGCTGCTTCCCTGACTCGTACCTCGACGAGGACGACGCGCAACAGCTCTGCAACCGCGTGCGCACCGCCTTCGTGAATCAGGGGGCCACGGTCGAGGTGGAGATTCCAGGCTCGGGCGGCACGGCGGACCTAAAGCCTCAGTTCGTCCTCGATCTGAAATCCCGGCTCCTTCACGAAGACAACAGTCCGCTGCTCTGGGTGCTCTCGGGCGTGACCTTCACCCTCATTCCGGGGATCAGCGAGTACACCTTCGCCGCGGATGTGGAGATCCACGATCCCTCTGGCTCGCTGCTCATCGCCGACACCTTGCAGGGACGCTTCGTTCGTTACTTCGGCGCTGGCGTCTGGGTGGTGAACAAGGCGGCGGATCTTTTGGTTCGCTCTAAGGAGGAGAAGCTCACGGGGGATGCCGCAAGCGAAGACTTCTCCCGCGACTTCTACAGGCAGATCAGCCAGCTGATGCTTCACGCGAAGACCCGCGCCTTGGTCCTGCGCAGCTTCGAAGCCGAGAGCAAGCGATGAGTCGCGCGACTGCGCGTGGCGGACCTGCGCCGGCGATGTCACCGGCTTCGCTCGAACGACTCCGCATCTTCCAATGTGTGGCCTACCTGTTTGCGATCACGGCGGGCGGTATTGCGCACGCGGATCCAATTCCGGGCCCCTTTCAGAATCAGAGCAAGGCGGAAGCGCGCAGCTTGGACTGCGAACGACTCAGCCACGCCGAAGCGCATCAGCGCTTCCCCGGCGAAGTGCCAGATCTCCCCGCGCGACGCCTTGTCGGCACGGCGGATGCGCTCGCGTGTCGACAGCGGATCATGCGCGAGGGAGAGCGTGCCGCCCGCGACGAGGCGATTCTCTCCACGCTGAGCACCACGGTGGCGGAGCTCACGCAGGCGGCGAAG
>JBQTKE010000583.1:0-15890 GCA_052386435.1 Myxococcaceae bacterium | reverse complement strand
GACCGCCGGTAGACGCTGAGAATCTCCGGCCCAAGGCGCGCGGCAGAGAAACGTTTCACGGCGGTCTCACGCGCGTTCCTCGCCAGCGTCTGTCGAAACTCAGGCTGGGTCACCAGCGTTCAAGGCCTCGCGGAGACCATTCGCGCGCTGGTGACCCAGCCTGAGTTTCGACAGACGCTGGCGAGGAACGCGCGTGAGACCGCCGTGAAACGTTTCTCTGCCGCGCGCCTTGGGCCGGAGATTCTCAGCGTCTACCGGCGGTCGCTGGAGGCGCTCGCCGGCAGGGCGGCGATTGCCTCGTAGGGACGGGCTTCATCACGACGTGACTTCGCCCTTCTTCTCGCCGTAGTACTGACCGTAGGTCCGGTAAGCGTAGTAGTAGTCGCCGTACTTGCGGTCGCGCAGGTCGATGTTGTTGAGGATGACGCCGAGCAGCTTGGCGTTCACGTCCATCACCGACCGGACCGCGCGCCGCGCCAGCTCACGCGACGTCTTGCCCGCCTTGAGCACCAGCAGCACGCCGTCCGCTTTGGTCGAAAGCACGGCAGCGTCCGCGACGGCGCCCAACGGCGGACTGTCGAGGATGATCTTGTCGAAGCGGTCAGAGAGCTTGCGCAGCAGCTCGCTGAACGCTTGGGTGTGGAGCAGCTCCGCCGGGTTGGGCGGAACCGGGCCGCAAGGCAGCACGAACAGGCCCGGGACCTCGGTGCTCTTGATCGCGTCTTCGAACTTGCCCGGATCGACGACGACCGACGACACGCCGATGTCATTGGGCACACCAAAGGCTTTGTGCAGGCGCGGGCGCCGCATGTCGGTGTCGAGGAGAATGACCCGGTTTCCGCTCTGGGCCATGGCGATGCCCAGGTTGATCACCGACGTGGATTTGCCTTCCTGAGGCCCACTGGAGCTGATCAGCAGCGACTTGAAGGGCTTGTCTGGTGTCATGAACAACAAGTTGGTGCGGATCGCCCGGCAACATTCGGCGACCGCGGACTTGGGATGGGAATGAATGTGGAGATCCCGCTCGGTGATCGTGGTCGCCCTCTCTTCAGGGATGGACGGCACGAAGCCCAAGAAGGGGACACCCAGCTTCTCTTCGATCTCTGCCTGGCTGGTGATGCTGTTGTCCAAGAATTCGAGCACGAAGGCCAGGGCCAGACCGCCGAGCAGACCCAGAATCGCCGACATCAGGATGGTGTTGCGAACCTTGGGCCGGACCGGAACGAAGTTCGGCCGCGCGGAATCCAGAATGCGTACATTGCTGGTGCGAAGCAGACCGGAGAGCTCAATCTCCTTGAGGCGCTTGAGGACCATCTCGTGGAGGCGCTGGTTGTTGTCCGCCTCGCGCTTGATCTGCTCGAACTCGATCTGCTTCTTGTTGACCTCGAATGCTTCGGCTTTGGCGGCGGCGAACAACCCGTCCAGATTCCGTTCTTTGCTGAGCGCTTCCCGCAGCTCCGCCTCCGCTGAGCCGACGATGTTTCCCAGCTCACGCAACAGATCTGCGCTCGCCGCCTTCACTTTTTCCCGGCAAGTCACCAGCTTGGGGTGGTCCTCCAAATAGCGCCCGCGCAGCTCCGCGCAGTCCACTTCCTGCGCCGCCAGCCGGAGCTTGAACTCCTCCACCAGACCGCTCGACTTCGCCGCGGGCAGCTCTTCCGCCCAGCGCTCCTTGTTGGTCGCTGCTGCTTGCACCCCGCGGATGGTGTCCACGTGCGCTCTAAGCCCGGCGATGCGCATGCGCACGTCGATCAGCGCCTGGTTCAGCGAGTTGAGCTTCTGGCTGACCATGCTCTGCCGGTCTTCGACGGAGGTGGTGAGCATGTCGGCGTCCTTCTTGAAGTCGTAGAGGGACAGCTCGCTCTTGTGCGACTTCTCTTCCAGCGAGCTGAGGCGATCCTCCAACCACTCGCTGGCGTTCTCCGTGGTCTGCAGCTTTAGGGCGAGATTTTCCGCGATGTACGCTTGCGTGATCTCATTGGCGAGCAACGCCGCGCGCGAAGGGTCCGCGTCTTCGATGATCACGTACGCGAGCCGCGTGTCCTTCGCTGGCTGGACCTTGATCAGCGACTGCAGGTAACCCGCTGCGTCCGCGTTCTTCATCTTCTCCGCGCGCAGCTTCTCGTCCTTGATGTCGGAGTAGCCCAAGAACGAGGCGTCGTTCTGCAACCCCAGCTTGTCGACCACTCGCTGCGCGACCGCGCGGCTGACGATCACTTTGTACTGGGTCTCGTAGTACTCCTTGCTGAACCAGTAGCCGGTGGGGCCAGGCTCGACGACTTCTTCGAGCTGCTTGTCGAGGATCTTGGGAGTGTTCGCATCCATGATGATGGATGCGCTCGCTTGGAAGACCTTGGGCTGCTGAAGTGTGTGGACGGACGTTCCACCGACCGCGAGCACCCAGAAGGTGACGATGATCCACCGGCGGCGCACCAACAGCCGAAAGTAGAACATTGGATCAATCGGGTTCGGTCCTGCTACCGCGCTCTCGACGGATTCGCTCAAGGACGAACTCCAATGAATGAAGAGAAAGCCCACGGTTCGTACCAATGGGCCGTGCATCATTCAATGACCAAGAAACGGCACGCTGTTCTGTGCGCGAATGTGCGTTGCTCTCAACCTAACTGGCCTCGTGATGTTCTTGAGCGCGACAGTGGAGCGCGCGTGTCCACCGCCACGGTTCACCGACGCGGCGCCAGGTCATCCAAATTCTTCACGCGCGTGGAAGTGCGACAGAATCTTTCAGGAGGCCTCGAACTTGCTACCGCTTCGTTCCCATGAACCTTCTGAAGCGCCCGCCTTTTCGTCCGACAATCGCCGCAGTCGCCTTCGCCGCCGCCGGGTGCACCGGCACGAGCGACTTCGCTACCTCCCGAACGGCGCAACCGGCTCCGGTTGGAAACAGCGGGACCGCGGAGCCTGCCCCGGTCGCAGACGTGCCCGCGCTGAAAGTTTCCCGCCAACAGCTGCAGCTGCTTCCCTTCCGCGTGCGGCTCGCCAAGGTCGCGGCGGTGGTGGGCCTGCCTGTGACCGATGCGGTGTTCAACGACCTGCGCGCCAATCGATTCGAGCTGGGAGATTACGACTACGCGAACGGTGTCAACGCGGATGTCTCGTGGACCTCGTCGAAAATGAGCCTTTGGGTGCGCAGTCTGCGCGCGCCATGCGCGGCGCCCGCCACGAAGGCGCTCTACCCTTCACTGCCTGCCGACTTGGAGAAGCTACTTTTATCTGCATATGGCCGCAGGGCGGTGGCCTCCGATAGGGCTCTGGTCGAGGACGCGCTGTCGGGAAGCACGGTTGACGAGGCAAGCAGGTACCAAGCGATCTGCCTCGCCGTACTCACCAGCGCGGAGTTCGTCAGCCGATGAAACTCTCTTGCACGTGGTTGCTTGTCATTGCGTTCACGCTGGCCGCTTGCGGCGGCGGCGGTGGCGCCCGATCCGAGACGCCTGATGGGGGGACCCAAGTGTCCGCGGCGGAGGTACCGCGGGTGCCCCTGAACGCGGAGGCGTCGCGCGTCTACCTCTCCCAGATCGCGCCGTTGCTCAGCGGCCGCGAGCTGACGGTCGCAGAGCTGGGGCAGATCGAGCTCCAAGCCGAAACGGCGATCGCGCCGATCATTGAAGGATGGACCCGCGAAGAGGGGTTCGTCGAAGCGATGCGGATGCTCATCCAGAAGAAGCTGTCGCTGAGCGGCACCCGCGATGGCGTTGACTTCGAGCTTCCCGGAAATCTTGCGGCGTACATCGCGAAGAACAAGTTGGGCATCCGTACCTTGCTCACCGCCGACTACTGCGTGAGCGCGGCGGGCGAGAAGATCGAATGCGACACCGGCGCGCCATTCAAGGCGGGCGTGGTCGTCACCCGTGCCTACCTCAGGGGGCGCGCCAGCCGCTTCAACCTGACCCGGGCCAGCACGCTCCTCAACGCCTTTGCCTGCCGCCATTATCCGATGGAGTCCACGCTCCAACCGCCGCTAGAGCGCACCTCGCTCATCCCCATGTTTCAGGCTCAGACGGCGGCCGAGCAGACTGATCCGCGCGCGACGACCGCGTTCGGCAATGGCACGGCCTGCTATTCTTGCCACGGCCAGTTTTCGGCGCACGCGCAGCTCTTCGTGAAGTTCGACAGCACGGGCATCTGGAGAAGCGAAGCGACGGGGCTGCAGGATCCGTCCGGAGAGCTTGGACGGTCGGTCAACGGACTCTACGCCTCGCATCTCAAGGATCAATTGCTGGCCAGCGAAGAGCGCTCCCAGGTTTTTGGCAAGGCGGTCGCGAACCTCGCTGAAGGGGCCAAAGCCATCGCGGAGAACCCCGCGTACCTCGAATGCCAATCACGCAACGTGCTCGAATTCGTGCTGAGGGTGGATCCATCAGCGCATGTGTCCGAGACGCTGCTCGCGGAGATTGGCAAGCGCGCTTCCGCGTTGAACGCAGATCCCACCTTCGCTGACATCGTGATCAGCACCTTCAGCCACGCTGAAGTGATCGACGCCGTTATCGCCAACATCGGAGGTATGCCGTGAAACTCCATGAGCTCGAGAGGCTCTCGCCCTTCCAACGCCGACAGTTCCTCAAGGGGCTGGGGGTGCTGTTGGGTGCCGCCACGGTCGATCCGCTCTTCCGCCATGACGTGAACGAGCTGGTCGGCGGCGCCGCCTATGCGCAGAGCGCCGCGTTGCCCACGTACTTCATCGAAGTGAACTTGCGCGACCAATGGGACCAAGGGCATGTCTTCGTCGCGCCCGGCCTTGCCACTGCGACGGGGCTGCAGCGAGGCGCCACCGGCCGCCTGGCCGCGCTCTACTTCACCCCGGAGGAGCTCAAGAAGTACGTCGTCAACGGGACCGACGTCTATCTCACCGCTGACTCGGCGGACCTGCAGCCCCACCTCGATTCGATCGCGATGATCGATACGTGCGAGCTCTCCCAAGGGGAGATTCACGGCCACGAGGCGGCCAACGCCCTGCGTTCGCCAGGTCGCAGTTACGCGCAGACCGCCGGCAAAACGCCGATGTACCAGCTTGATCCAGTCTCCAACTTCCCACAGGGCTGCGAGGCCTTCTTCAGCAGCACCCCCACGCCGGCTTCCCTTCACAACTACCAGGCCAAGCTGCTCGACCGGAGCTTGAGGAATGGGATCGCGCTGAAGTTCATCAGTCGCTCGCTTCATACCGTCTACCACTTCGCCGCGGGTCTGCCGGGCGCGGAGCTGGACCGCAAGCAGACAGTGGCGTCACTGCTGTCCGCCTACCCCGACTCGGTGGTGGACGCGAACATCCTCGCCACCAAGGAATCCGCGGACCTCTTCACGCGGATCCTCCAACGCATGGACAAGAAGTACTTGGAGCTGCGGAGCTTGAGCACGACCGGCCAGGCGTCACATCAGACCACGCTGGAAGAGGGAAACAAGACTCTCTACGTCGGCACGCCCAAGCTGATCAGCCTGCCACTCACGACGGAGGAGCGCGCGTTCTGGAGCGCGGGAGTGCCCAACCAGGTCGACGCCGGAAACCCGAAGGCGAACATTTGGGAGCAGATGGCCTACGCCTTCAAGCTCGTCTCCAACGACATGACTCGGTCAGTCGCGCTCGAATTCGACTACGTGGATGTCCATGACACCCGGCCCGAGGCGCAGGTACGCACGGAGGCCAAGCAGGTCTCCCTTCCGCTGGCCCGGCTCATCCAGAAGCTGAAGGAAGCGGGCATCTACGATCGCACCCTCATTGCCATCTACACCGTCGACGGCAGCCGCGCTCCGGCCGGCGAATCGACCGGCGGAGAAGGCAAGAACACCGTCATCCTCGCGGGAGGGATGATCAAGGGTGGCTACTACGGCGATGTTCGCGTTGCCTCCAACCTCGCGGCGGGGCACGTCTACTCGTACCACGCTCCGGATCCGGTGACCGGCGCCTTGATGCCCGGGAGAATTGACAACATCGGACGGCTGGCAGGCGCTCCAGTCTGGCGGACGGTCATGAAGGCGCTCAAGGTCGGCGACGCGCTCTGCGATCAATTCCCGGACGTGAGGGGGATCTCTCCCATCCCTTACCTGCTCAAGGCCTGAATCCGAAAAGTCGCCAGCGCTGCTTCGCCCAAGCAGGAGCGAGTCTGGATGGCCTTGCTTCGCCAAGGCAGAAGCGAGTCTCGATGCCGCGCGAGCGTCAGGCGATCGCCTGATAGGCGCGCAGCACCTCTGGACCCAGCCGACTTCGACCGAACTTCGCGAGAGCGTGCTCACGAGCGCGGGCGCCGAGCGAGAAGCGAAGAGGTGCTTGTGCGATCAACGTCGCAAGCGCTTCGGAGAGCTCGACAAAGCTGCCTGGTGTGAAGCCCATCGCGTCCACACCGTGCTCGAAGAGCTCCGCCGCGCCTCCAGCGGCGGAGACGAGAACGGATTTCCCGCACGCCATTGCCTCGGCGATGGTCAGCCCGAACGGCTCCGCACGCACGCTGGCGTGCACCACCACATCCAGCGCTCGGTAGATGGGCGCGACCTCACGCTGGAAGCCGATGAAACCGACTCGACCTTGGAGACCGAGCTCATTCGCCAGGCGCACCAGCTCGCTCTGTTCAAACTGAGAGTCGGTGGTGCGGTAGATGGGCCCACCCACAATGTAGAAGCGCACAGGTGTGGAGGGCTCCTTCGCCAACACACGTCCGGCCGCGCGCAGGAAGACGTCCTGCCCTTTCCAGCGCGCGAAGGTGGCGACCAGGCCGACGCGAATCGTTCCGGGAGGCGCCGCGGGCATCCCTGCCAACCCGTCCAGCTGCGCGCCGTCTTCTTCACCTGGACGGAAGCAGGCGGTGTCGACGCCGTTGCGGACGACGCGCATGGGCAACGAGGGCAGGGTTCGCTCAATGTCCACGCCAACGGCTTCCGAGTTGGCGATGGCGAGCGAGGCACGTCGCCGCAGCAGCCGAAGCACCCGGCGCATCAGGCGCCGCTCGCCGAGGAAGTCGTGGATGTGCCAGACGACGGGGCTAGTGGAAGGAACGACGAGGGACGCCAAAAGGTGCGTCTTGATGCCGTTGGAATGGATCAGCGCGGGACTTTGCGCTGCCATCGCTTCGCGCAAATCACCCATGTAGCTGGCTGCAGCGGCGCCTTCACGTCCAACTCCCGAGAGCATCCGCATCAGCGCGGAGAGCTGCCCTTCTTCCTGCATCCCGCTGTCGCCCAACGTGGCCAGCGCGTCGGGCATACGGACCAGCGAGGTGGAGACACCCATTGCCTTCGCTTCGGCGAGCAGCGGGCCTTCGGTGGCGCAGATCAGCGAAAGGTCTACTTGCGGCGCGCAGCTTCGCAGCGAAGCAATCAGGTCCAGCAACAGCCGCTCTGCTCCGCCAACGACCCCCACGGGATTGAGGAAGAGGATCCGTGTCGGCTCGAAGCCAGCGCGCGCAGATGGTCGCGTGCTCGAGGTCAACCCGAGCGATGGCATTCCAATTGAGGTCATGATCGTACGCGGTGAGATCATCGAGTCGCTCCGAAACCGTCACGTGATTCGCAGGGGAACCGCACCCAGCTGCCGGGAAGTAGGCCCAAAGTCTGCGACTTCTCCTTTTGTTGCGCAGACGGTCAGCCCCTGACTCAAGCATTTCGTCGAGGCTGAGTCCCATCCTTCGCTGGTTCGAGATGTCCGAAGATGTCCGAGCATCGCTTGACGAACATGTCAGAAACGCGCGTAGGATGCTCGGCCTCAACGGGGAGACGGGCGATGGTGAAACGAGTGTCGAAGAAAACGGGCGAAGCGGGAGGCGATCCCGTGGCAGTCATTCTGGAGCGGATGGAAGAGCAAAACCGGCTGACCTACGAAGCCTTGATGGGTTTCAGGCGTGAGGTGGCCGATCAGTTTGCCCAGCTCGAGCAGCGGCTGACGCTCCGGATTGAAGCGCTCGAGTTCGCCGTGCGCCAAAACTCCGAAGACATCCGCAAGAACTCCGAAGACATCCAAAAGTTGTTTGGCTTGGTTTCCGACCTATCGGCGGAGCTGAAGACAAAGCCCAGCATGGAAGAGCTTCGCAAGCTGGAGGTTCGCGTGGCGAAGCTGGAGCAGCGGCTCGGTCTCTGAGCCAGACGATTGGCTGGAAATACCGCCTCAAGCGGTGGCGTGTGCAAAGTACTCGCGAGCGATGGCGTTCCAGTTGAAGGAATCGTCGTACGCGGTGAGATCGTCCAATCGCTCCGAGAGAATCACGGGAATGGGCGGGGGAAACGAGCGCAGCTGCTGCGGAAAGTAGGGCCTAAGGTCGGCAACGCCTCCTGCTTCGGTCGCGTAGACGGTCAGCCCTGACTCGAGCATTTCGTTGAGGCTGAGTCCCCATCCTTCGACGGTGCTCGTGAACAAACCCACGTCATGGGCCGCGAGCAGTGCGGGGAGCTCCGCGCGGTGAAATTGGGGTCGCACCGTCCAGCGCGCAGACAGACCGAGCACCTCGCCGCAGCCCGCGAGGGTGACGGTGTCCTCTGGTCGCAATCGCTCCTGAAGAAATGCGGTGAGTCGCTCTGTCCCCTTTTGGCGTACCCACCGCCCCATCCACAGGTAGCGCACGCCACGGCCGCCCGAGCGCGTGCGTGACTCGCGCACCGAGCGAATGGCTTCGCTGTCGGGAGCGGAGAGGCCATGCATGTAAAAGAAAGCCTTGCGGCCAATCCAGGGAATGTGGCGCTTCATCCACGCGAGCTCCAGCGACCCCAGGCACGCCAAGCGATCTGCGCGGTGCCAACCTTCAAGCGCCATGGCGCTCAGCGAGGAAGAATACGCGAGCTGCGAAGCGGTGGGTCGCGCGGTCATAGAGGAGAAGGCGTAGAGGAGATCTGGTTGAACGCTGCGCGCGATCACGCGGCGTCCGGCTCGTCGTACAGCAGCGGTGATCAGCGGAGCGGGAGCATCGATGAGATCAAACGCGTGCCCGCTGCTTGGTGCGCCTCCCCTGCTCTGTGCGCGTCCACTGCCTTGCAGGCCTTCACTGACCTTCCTCGCCAGGGCGCGTCGCATGTACAGCAGTCCTTCCCACCATTTTCCGGGCGGCGTGGGCGCGGTGCTCCAGACCTCCACGTCGTGACCTTGGGCGCGCAGGCCTTCACCCAAGTTCAGCGCCACTTGTCCTGCTCCCGTTTCGGGCGTGAGCGGCGCGTAGGTGGCGACGAGGATTCGCATCAGGCGGCGCGCAAAGCGAGGTAGCGCTCCAGCACGGGCTGAGCGGCGCGTTCCCACGTGTACCGTTGCAAGGCGTCCGCTCGTGCAGCTTGTCCCAGCCGCGCCGCCAGCGCGGGATCCGCTTTCAGCGATCGCACGGCGACGGCGATTAGATCTGGAGAACGAATGGGAACCAGAAGTCCGTTTCTCCCGTGCTCGATGACATCCTTCATGCCGCAGACGTTGGTCGTGACAATCGGCAGGCCGCTGGTCATCGCCTCCATCAGCGTCAGCGGCGTGCCCTCGAAGAGACTGGGGAGCACGAAGAGATCATGTTCCGCGAAGACGCGGGCGGCCTCTTCGTCGGAGCTGCAGTGACGACAGTGAAGCTGAGCCTGAATCTGTTCGGGGAAGCTGGCGCGGATGGTCTGTTCCGGAAAGCCTCCGCCCAGCACGGTCAGCTGGAGAACCGGATCCTCGCGCAGGAGCGAGACAAACGCGGGGATCAGATCCTCCAGTCCTTTGTTCTTCCGCCACGTCGCCGCGAAGAGAATGCGACGGACGGGGCGGTACTCGCGACCTTGCGCGGCGCGCGCGTAGACGGGATCCGCGCCCGGAAAGATGCGCGTCACGTTCTCTGACGCGCAGACGCCGCGCTTCAACAGGTCCTGCTTATCTTCTTCATTGAGACAGAAGACCTGGTCCGCCAGCCGTAGACCCAGCGCCGATTGCCACAAACTTGTGAGGGGATATGCCAGCCGGGATTTCAAACTCGGGCCCTGCCGTCCCAGCTTCTTTTCCTCCAACGCCAGCCGCCACGCGCGGCTCTCCAGGCCATGACTCGTCACCACCACCGCCGGACTTCCCGCCAGCTTCTTACAGGCGGCGATCAGCGCGGAGCTGGGCTCGTGGACGTTGACGATGTCGTAGGGCTTGCCTTGACGCGCGGCGTCCCGAGCCTTGAGCAGGACCAGCGCGGTGAAGCTGAAGCGAGCGAGGTGGCCCCCCAGCCGCGCTGGGAGATCCTCCGCGCAGAGGTAGTCGACTTCATGGTCCGCGCCGAGACGTTCGTGAATAAACGTCATGATCCGGCTCATACCGCCGGTGGGGGCTTTCGAGACGTTGTGAGCGACGAGAATTCGCACGTTCTCGACAGTTCTCCGAGGAAACGCAGAGGGTAGTATGCGCCGCCGTGAACCGTACAGTCTCAAACCGCAGAGGAGAAGCGTGATGCGCCCATCGGTGAGTCAGCAGTACGACGCGTGGCATGCGCAGCATTCCGTGGACGAGGGCGCGGAGGCGCCGTGGCACGCGCTGGCGAAAGAGAAGCTGAGCGGCTTGGGTGGCGAGCGCGTTCTCGAGGTGGCGTGCGGACGCGGCGGTTTCGCGGCGTATCTCGCGCAGCTTCCGGAGTCGCAACGGCCGGCTCAGATTGTCGCCGCGGACTTTTCTCCGATCGCGATTGAGAAGGCGTGGGCTTACGGCAAGTCGCTCCAGCTCACCAACGTCGAGTACCGCGTCGCTGACTTGATGGAGCTTCCGTTTGAGACGGGCTCGTTTGATACGGCGATCTCGTTCGAGACGATTGAGCACGTTCCGAGCTCGCAGCGCGCGCTGCGTGAGCTCTCGCGCGTGCTTCGTCCCGGCGGCCGGCTCTACCTCACGTTTCCCAACTATCTGAACCTGCAGGGGCTGCACCGGGTGTATCGGTCACTCACTCGGCGACCGCTGACGGAGGGCGGGCAGCCCATCAACCATCCGCTGGTGCTTCCTCGCGTGGTGCAGTGGCTGCGGGATGCGGATTTGCGAATCGAGAGCATCTGGGGTGTCGGACACTACGTTCCGTTTCCGCGTCGCCCTGCGATTCGGCTGCGCGCGCTGGATCGTTTGCCGCTCACTCGCTACGCCGCGGCACACCCGCTGGTACTGGCTCGGAAGTGAAGAAGCAGCGGCCGGGCAGCGGTGACGCTTTCGTGTTTGGGAACCGGGGTCGCGCGCGTTTTCGGCTTGCGTGAACGCTTTCGTTTGGCGTGCTTGGTTTCACGCCTTCGGGGTCTGTCGTCGTTCGAAGTGCGCGACTCCGGAGTTGGTTCCGGCGACTTCGTCTCGCGTCAGGTGCAGGCCTGCGTTTTGGAGGTGCTTGAAGAGCGGGGCTTTGTCTCGGTTGGGGTGGTACTCCATCACGAGCCGTTGAATGGGCTTGAGCTCTTCGGCGGTGCAACTTCCCAGCACTTCGTGCTCTGAGCCTTCGATGTCCATCTTCAGCAGATCGATGTTGATCAGGCCTTCTCGTTGAAAGAGCTCCGGGAGCCTCAACGCGGGGACTGGCAATCCGCCTTTGGCACTCTCCAGCAGGCCTCTGGATTGCGACGGCGCCTCCACGGTGTCCATGTGGCGGGTGCCGGCTTCGCCTGAGAGGGCGCAGCCTACGACTTGAACGCGTGGCTGCAAGGCGTTGGCTTGGATGGTTTCGTTCAGGCGATTCAGTGTCTCGGGGAACGGTTCCACCGCGACGATTCGCGACGCTCTCGCCTTCCTCGCGGCGTAGACGGAGAAGATTCCAATGTTCGCTCCGGCGTCGACGATGACTTCATCGCTGGGGCGCACGTCGTACTCCTGCCGGAAGAAGATGATCCATGCGGTGATCAGGTCGTGCAGACTCTCCAACTTGAGCTTCGCTCCCGAGCGAAGCGACACGTTCTGCGGATACTGGGGCCGCTTCACTCGTGCGTACGCCGCGAGGAGCTCCACCCCGTTGGGTGCTTGGGTCATGCAGCGCAGCACTTCGATCGGCCAGGGGCGCTTGAGGATGCGCTTGAGTCGTCGGAACGGAATCACGGTCGCTCCTCCAGCAGGTCTTTGAGGAATGAAGTGGTGCGGCGGATCTGCAAACCGCGATCGAAGTCAGGAAGTCGTTTCGGCACGGCGGCTCGCGCGGTTTGGAGCTGCTCTGGCGTGAGTCCGTCGAGGAGCGACGCCAGCGCTTGCACGTAGGTCGCTGACCAGGGCGCGTCTCCAGGCAGTCGCCACAGCCAGTCACCCGACCAGTCGTACGCGAGGGGAATTCTTCCGGTCACGACAGGCAATCCCGCGGCGAGGTATTCGCTGATCTTGGTGGTGTAGCGGAAACTCCCTACGCGATCGACGCTCTGAGGAAGGCTCGCGAGATCCATCGCGGAGAGGTATTCCGGCACTTCGTCCTTGCGAACTCGACCGGTGAGCACGGTGCGACCTGCGCACCTGACCTTTTCGACGTGCTCGCGGCCCGGGCCGTCTCCCACGATCAAGGCATAGACGTCTGAGCGTTCACAGCGCGCGACCGCAAGCGCCAGCTCGAGGCCGTAACAGAAGCCGACGCGACGGTTCCAAGCGAGCGAGCCGACGATGCCAACCACCAGCGCTTGCTCTGGAATGCCCAGCCTGGCGCGGATCCGAGCGCGCGCCTCGGACTGGGGATAGGGCGCCCAGCCTGGCGCGGTCATTCCTCTCCGCGCCCCGAAGGTCAGCGCGCGTCCGGTCAGGTAAGGGGTCCAACCGATGAAACCGGAGGAACGTCTGCAGAGGAGTCTTTCGTAGGCGCCGAACACGGGGCCGAGCACCGGGTACTGCGCTCCTACCCAGGGGCCCACGGCGTCGCCACTGCTCACGACGTAGCGCGTTCCGAAAACCGCGGACGCGAGCAGCAGCGCCAGGCCCCCCGCGGTGCCGGTTCCTTCCATCACCACGAGCTCTGGACGGTTGACGGCGATGTCTTTGAGCAGGCGCGTGAAAGAGGCGAGCTTGTTCTCGCGGCGAAACTCGAAGAGCTCGTGCGGGTGTTCGGAGACAAGCTCGCGGATGCGGGCCTCGTCGCTTCCTCCGGATCCCTGGGTGGCGAAGACTTTGATCATTCTCGAGCGAGGGAGCATCTCAGAGCAGCGAGAGGATCTCACGCGCCATATCGTCCCAAGTTCGCTCTCGGAGCTGGGCTGACAGCTTGCGCGCCTCCTGGGCGCAGTGGGCACGTTGATCTCGCCACTGCATCAGCAGGCGCACGAGCTCCAAGGCGTCGTCCGGATGGGAGAGCAGCAGCGGCTTCAGTCCTGGCGAGAACCGCTCCGCCACCCCCGCTGACTCGCTGACCACCGCGGGCAACCCACAGCAGAGCGCCTCGTGTACGCCCAGTCCGTACGCTTCGTAGCGCGTCGGCGAGATGAGAAGATCCGACGCTTGGAGGATGCGCGCGACGTCGGTGCGGAAGCCCAGGAATTGGATGCGCTGCTGAAGTCCCGCCACCGCGGCTTTCGCGCGCCAGACGCTCAGCTCCGCGCCCTGCCCCACCACGACCAAGTCGGTGTCCCAGTCGGCTCGACACAAGCGCGCCCACGCGTCGAAGAGGACGTCAAAGCCCTTGCGGCGATCTCCCAGCGCCCCAATGAAAACCGCGACCGGGTTCCTTGTCTTCCATCCCAAGGCAGCTCGAGCCGCTCGCTTTCCGTCTTCGTCGACAGGGGCAAAGAGCGCGGGGTCAGTGCCGTAATAGACGGTGTGGACGCGCTCCGCGGGGACGTCCAGGTGCTGGAGAATGTCTGAGCGGGTCTTCTCCGAGTTGGCGATGATCACCTTCGCTCTTCGCAACGCGGACCGTTCGTTCTGCAGCAGCCACGGACGCACCAACTTCTGCTTGGCGCGGACCAGGGGGACGGTACTGCCCGCGGGCTCGAAGGCGCTGTGCAGGTAGTGCACCCAGTTCACGTCGCCGCTGCCGCAGTTGCCGCCGTTGACGACGACTCGACGCGGCTTGTCCAAGCGCAGGGAACGAAAGCGTCCCGCGGCGTCGAGCAGGGGACTGCCGAGCAGATGCGAGCTCGCAGGCCGGGGCACTCGGTGAACGGTGACGTTGCCGAAGCGCGAGAGCTCTTTCGCGACTCGGTGCGCGACCAAGTGCACCTCGTCTCCTCGCTTCGCAAGGTGCCGCGCGAAGGCGAAGTTGGCGACGTCCATTCCGCCGGTGTCAACGAAGTCGCCGGTGACCACGAGAAAGCGTTCCATCGGTTCGCACCCGTGTCAGAGGGGCTCTGGGCGTAGCAGTGGCCCCCCACAGGGTCAAGGAAAGGCCGTAGAGTCCGCCGTCTGCGCATGGCGACCTGGCACGTCCTCACCGGCGAGTTTCCACCCCAGCCGGGCGGCGTCAGTGATTACACGGGGCAGCTGTGTCGAGCGCTCGCCGAGCGCGGTCATCTTGTTCATGTGTGGGCGCCGGGAACAGATGACTCGGCGGCGCGCACAGGTGCTCGCGCGGGTGACGCATTGGCCGACGCCACCCCCCGCGCAGATGACGCGGCGACGGGCACGGGTCGTTGCAGCGATGGTTTAGTGACGCTGCACCGACTGCGGCACGGTTTCCGTCCGCGCGGATTGAACGCGCTGCGGCGAAGCATTCCCCGCGAAGAGCGCGTCTTGGTGCAGTACGTCCCGACCGCCTTTGGGCTGCGCGGAATGAATCTTCCCTTCTGTGCTTGGGTCGCCACGCGTCGACCGTGGGTGATGTTTCACGAGGTGGCGTATCCCTTCGGACAAGGGCGCGCGCGCACCAACGTGCTGGCAGCGGTGAACACGGCGATGGTGGTGACGTTGCTCGCGAGAGCGGACGCGGTGCTCACGTCCACCTCTGCGTGGGTGCCGAAGCTGCGCGCGCTCTCGCCTCGACGCAGTGACGTTCACGTGGTCCCCGTCCCCAGCAACCTTCCCACCGCGGTCACGCCGCAGCGTCGACGGGCGGTGAGACGCGCGCTGGAGCTCTCGGAGGACGCGTTGGTCGTAGGCCACTTTGGGACTTACGGCGCGCACGTTCGTCCGCTGATCGAGGCGGTGCTTCCGCGGCTGGTCAAGCGTGCGCCAGTGATGCTCCTCGGTCGAGGCAACCAGACGATCGCGCAGCGTGACGGGGTGCTCGTTCCACGTGCTTCCGAGCCCGAGGCGATCGCCGCGCATCTGGCTGCGTGTGATCTGTTGATCCAGCCCTTTCCGGATGGCGCTACGACGCGCCGGACCAGCTTGATGGCCGGGCTTGCCCTGGGCGTGCCTACCGTCACCAACCGGGGCTTCCTCACCGAACCAGATTGGGCGGCTCTTCGACCGGTGGCGCTGGCAGCGGACGCTTCACCCAGCGCGTTGCTCGAGACGGCCGGGCCTTTCCTGGACAGTCCAGCGCTCCGGACCGAGCTGGGACAAAGGGGCGCGCAAGTGTACCGTTCGCATTTTTCACTCGAACACCTGCTTCAAGTCCTGGAGAGTCTCGACCGCCGGTAGCTTTTAAGGAGCGCGCAATGGAGAGCCCGTGGCTGAACCTCACCAAGCAGATCGTTCGCCGGCTTCCCGTTGCGCGGTACCGCGCGATGAACTGGGTCTCGTCCTATGCGCCGGCTCGGGTGTTTCTGGCGCCTTTCCCCGGACAGCACGGCGCCGCGCTTCGCTTCGAGTGCGACCTGCGCAACACGCTGGCACGTGAGGTCTACTTCACCGGGCAATACGAGCCGCAGGAGACGTGCCTCGTTCGCGCCATCCTCAAGCCCGGTGACACGTTCGTCGACGTGGGGGCGCACTGGGGCTACTTCAGCATTCTCGCGTCGACGCTGATCGGCGGCAGCGGCAAAGTTCTGGCGATTGAAGCGGATCCGCGCATCCACCGCACGCTCGCGCGCAACGTGGAGATCAACGGCCTCGCCAAGGTGAAGGCGCTGCACGTTGCCGCCGGCGAAGG
>JBQTKE010000582.1:0-7091 GCA_052386435.1 Myxococcaceae bacterium | reverse complement strand
CATCTTCAGCAGCTGGGAAAGGTTGCGCCCGCTGATGTACTCCATCGCGATGAAGTAGACGCCCTCCCACAGCCCCACTTCAAAGATGCTCACGACGTTGGGGTGGTTGAGGGTGGCCGCCACCCGCACTGCCACCGGCACGTTCAAGGGTAAGCTGTCCTATATGGCGCCGGAGCAACTGCGTGGCGCAAGGGTGACGAGCGCCGCGGATCAGTATGCGCTCGGCGTCGTGCTCTGGGAGTTGGCCTGCGGGCAGCGGTTGTTTCGGGCCGCCCAGGAAGTTGATCTGATCAGACAGGTGCTGGAGGGGAAGATCTCTCCACCTTCGGAGACCGTGCCTGGCCTCCCCTCCGAGCTCGACGTGATAACGATGCGAATGCTCGATCACCAGCCGTCCCACCGCTACCCAAGTTGCGAGGATGTGGCGAAGGCGTTCGATCAGTTCGTCATCGCGCAGAGCGGGGGGGGGTGGGAAGGAATCGCCGGTCGCGGCTTATCTCAAGCTTCTCGGCCCACCTCCGAAGCCGGTCTTTCCTCGCGGTACCCCTTCGCCCCGGAGCAACTTCGTCATCTCGCTCGCCGCCGAGTCCCCACCATCAGCCGGCGTGAAGCCCGCTGCCCAAGACGAAGTCCGGAGCGAGCTCCCGGGGACAACGGGTGGCACATACCCACCCGAGACGAAAACCAAGATCTCATCTTCGCGCCGTCAGCCCCGCCCCAAGCGGCGAACGATGGTGCTCGGCTTGAGCGCTGCCGGAGTCGCTTTGGGGCTGGGAGCAGGACTCTTCGTCCTGTTCCAGAGCACCACACCCATGAAGAAGGCCCCCCAGGCCGACATCGCGCCCAGGGCACCCGTCCAAGCGCCCTCCCCCCCGCCGAAGCACGAACCAGTCGCGGCTGAAGGTGAGGGAAAGCTCGCGCTTCGCTCTCAACCTCCGGGCGCGTCGGTGCGCCTCAACGGCCGGGTGGTGGGTACCACCCCGTTGGAGGTGACACTTGTCGCGGGCACGGCCCACTTCATCACCTTCGAAAAGTCAGGGTTCAGATCCGAGGAGCGCGAGCTTCAGCCGCTCTTGGCTGGCGAGACGAAGGAGCTCGAGGCGATCCTGGCGGCGACTTTATCCAAGGAGCCTCTGCAGGCCCGCCCGACAGCGCGAGTCCCCAGCTCTGGTTTTCTCACGCTCTCCACCGAGCCGTGGACCAAGGTCTCCGTGGGAGAAGAGCTGCTGGGCTCGACTCCTCTTTACAAGGCCAAGCTCTCCGCCGGAGTGCAGACGCTCACCCTGGTGAACGAGGGAAAGGGCATCAAGGTCACGCACAAAGTGACGATTAAGGGAGGCGAGGTGACTCGGTTGGACCTGAAGCTGCCGTAGCGCCACGATGAAGGCGCGGACGACCTCGACGGCAAGAGCTGAGGTCGGCGTCCTCGGCAAATACAAGGAGCCCTCGTCAAACCGAATCCACCGGATGCCGCGCTTCGCGTTCTCGTCGTCGATGACGATCCAGCGGTCTTGGCCAGCCTGGAGATGGTCCTGTCCGAGCGCTTCGAGGTCTTCACTGCGACGTCCAGAAACGTGGCGACGCCCGGCTCAACGCACATCCGCGCACAGAACAAAGTGACACTTCTTGTTCATTGAAGGATGCGCGCGCGCGCGGTACGAACCTTCAGTTTTTCCCTCTCATGAGGAGTCACGCCCTTGAGCGAATCCGTCTACGGCGAGAAGAAGGACGAAGTCACCTCGTGAGCAAGCCCGCCCGCGAAACACAGCGGGCGCCGGCTCCCGAACGGCGACCGCTTCGGATCTGCCACTTGGGGAAGTTCTATCCACCCGCCTCGGGCGGAATGGAAACCCATGTGCAGACCTTGGCGCGCGCGCAGGCGGCTCTGGGCGCCGAGGTCGAAGTGCTCTGCGTGAACCACCGCGACGAGCGGGGTGAAGACGTCACGCACAGAAGTTTCGCCGCCCCGCCTGAAGATGTGTCGCACGACGGCGCGGTGCGCGTTCACCGGCTAGCACGCAACGGGTCGTTCGCGCGGCTGGACGTGACGCCGGGGTTGACCAGCGCGCTGCGGCTGTTGGAGCGGCGCGACGTCGACCTCCTCCACGTCCACACGCCCAATCCCGCCATGCTGCTGGGATTGATGGCGCGCGGCTATTCGGGTCCGCTGATCATCACGCACCACAGCGACGTCGTTCGTCAGCGCGTCCTGGGCGCCGCGTTCCGACCCGTGGAGGTTTGGGCGTACAAGCGCGCGTCACTGATTCTCGCCACCAGCGCGCACTACATTGACGGCTCTCCCCTGCTCCGCCGCTTCAAGGAGAAAGTTCAGCCGCTCCCGCTGGGAATTGATCTCGCGCCGTTCCTCGCGCCCACCGACTCGGTGAAGGGCCACGCGTCAGCGTATCGCCGCGAGTACGGCGCGCCGCTCTGGCTCTCCGTGGGACGGCTCGTCTATTACAAGGGGCTGGTCACGGCGTTGGAGGCGCTGCGCTGGGTTCCCGGCAAGCTGTTCATCGTTGGCGTGGGTCCGGATGAGGCGCTGCTGCGGCGCCGCGCGATGGAGCTGGGCGTGGGAGATCGCACGATCTTCGCTGGGCGCCTGAGCGAGGACGAGCTCGCTGGCGCCTACGCCGCCGCCACCGCGCTCTGGTTTCCCAGCAACGCGCGCAGCGAAGCGTTCGGGTTGGCGCAAGTGGAAGCGCTCGCCAGCGGCTGCCCCGTCATCAACACGGCGATCGCCCACTCCGGTGTGCCGTGGGTGAGTCGCGACGGCGAGACGGGCTTCACGGTGAAAGTCGGAGACTCCGCCGGACTGGCCGAGGCCTCGCAACGGCTGCTGCGACTGCCCCTGTTGCGCGAGCGGATGGCCGTCGCCGGGAAGCAGAGAGCGCGCGCGGACTTTGATCACCAGCTCATGGCTCGACGCAGCCTGGAGCTCTACAGGTCGATAGAACCGTGAGAGTCCTCCACGTCTACAGCGGCAACCTCTTCGGCGGCGTGGAGACGATGCTCCTCTCCCTCGTCCGCCACCGCGATCTCTGTCCCCAGATGCAGACCGAAGTGGCGCTCTGCTTTGAAGGGCGGCTTGCGCATGAGCTGCGCTCGATGGGTGCCGCCGTGCACCCACTGGGCGAGGTGCGGATCAGCCGGCCTTGGACGGTGTTCCGCGCACGGCATCGACTGCGTCAGGTCCTGCGCGCTGGGCGCTTCGACGCGGTCATCTGCCACTCCGCGTGGTCGCAGGCGCTCTTCGGGCCGATTGCGCGCGGCGTGCCTCAAGTCTTCTTCGCGCACGACGCGAGCAGCGGACGGCACTGGTTGGATCGGCTCGCGCAGCGGACCAAGCCGGATCTCGTCCTCTCCAACAGCCACTTCACTCAGAGCCGGACCGCGACTTACTTCCCGTCGTCGGCCACGCAGGTCTGGTACCTGCCGGTCTCGCCTTCGTCCGCGAGCACAGGACGCGAGGCGGTTCGCGCGGAGTTGAAGACGCCGGGGGACGCGGTGGTGATCGTTCAGACCAGTCGGATGCAAGCGTGGAAGGGACACGAGCTGCATCTGGAGGCGCTGGCGAAGCTGCGCAGCGTTCCGCGTTGGATTTGCTGGATGGTCGGCGGTGCTCAGCGCGAAGAAGAGGAGGCGTACGTACGCGCGTTGCGCATTCGTGCGTTGCAGTTGGGGATTGAGGATCGCATTCGCTTCGTGGGTCAGCGCAGCGACGTGCCGCGGCTGCTCGCGGCTGCGGACATTCATTGCCAACCCAACTTGAGTCCCGAACCGTTCGGGATCGCGTTTATTGAAGCGCTCTACTCTGGCCTCCCTGTCGTCAGCACGAGAATGGGCGCGGCGCCTGAGTTGTTGGATCCTTCGTGCAGCGTGCTCGTCCCCGCGCAGGCAGATGCCCTCAGTGGCGCGCTCCGTCAGCTGATTGAAGATGCGGAGACTCGGCGTCGCCTGGGTGCCGCGTCGCCCGCGCGCGCGAAGGCTCTCTGTGAGCCGCAACCCCGGCTGCATGAGCTGCGCGCAACGTTGTCTTCGCTGAAAACGGAGCTGCGCTCATGAGCTCCTCCACGTTTTTCTCTATGAGAACGGAGCGGCGGGTCACCTTTTTCTCTCTCAAGACGGAGCTCTTCTCATGAGCCCCGCGACTGTGCGCGTTCTAGAATCTCCTGCCGAGCGTGCAGCACTCTCGTGCGGCCAGAGTGACCACGCGCTTCACGAGTGGGTGGCGAGTCTGCTCGGGCCGGTGAAGACGCTCCTCGACGTGGGGTGCGGCCAGGGTCGATTGGCGTCCGTCGTCTCCTGCGAGCGCTACCTCGGCTGCGATCTCGTCCGCTATCCCGGCTTCCCCAGCGAGCAACGCTTCGTGGAGGCAGATCTCAACCAGACGCCGTATCCCCTCAAGATCGCCTCTGCTGACGCGGTGGTCTCGGTGGAGACGATCGAGCATCTGGAGAATCCACGCGCGTTCCTGCGCGAGCTCACCCGCCTCGCTGCTCCCGGAGGCACGGTGCTGGTGACCACGCCCAACCAACTCAGCCTGCTCAGCAAGCTCAGCTTGGTCTTGAAGAACCAATTCAACGCGTTTCAGGAAGCGCCCGGCCTCTACCCCGCGCACATCACTGCGTTGCTCGAGGAGGATCTCGTTCGCATCGCGACCGAGTGCGGGCTGGAGGAGATTGAGATCCACTACTCCAACCGCGGCCGGTTCCCTGGCACCGCTCGGCACTGGCCTGCTCCACTCAAAGGCCGCGCCTTCAGCGACAACCTGTTGCTTCGCGCGAGAAGGAGCCGCGGATGAGTCAATCCGATGAAGTCCCGCTGATGCGCCCGGGGCTGGCCTCTGGTCCGAAGACCAAGGTGGAGAGCTGGAAGGCGCGGAAGGCGTCGCCCGCTTGGCTCTACGCGTTTCTGGCGATCCAGATGCTCTGTCAACTGGCGCTGCTGGTGGAGGTCTTCTCCAAGGTCCGCTTCCTCATCCGCGTGTTGACCTTCGCCTCCAGCATCCTGCTGCTCGCCTTCCTGCCCGGTGATGGGAAGAAGTCGCCCGCCACCGCGGTGGGCCTTGGCACGATCTGCATCGTGATTATGGGGTTGATCCACCCGCTCACCAACACCCTGCTTGCGGGGCTGGCACAGATCGGCATGTACATCGCCGTGCTCTCGCCCCTGTTCTGGGCGCGGCGCATCTCGGTCACCCCACTGACGCTGCAGCGCGTGCTCTCGCTGCTCTGGTGTTTTCACGTGGTGAGCTGCGTGTTCGGCGTGCTCCAGGTCTATTTTCCCGGCAGCTTTCAGCCGATCATCTCCTCCGTGCTCCGCTCTCAGGACGCGTATCTGCAGTCGCTGACCATGACTTTGGACAGCGGTGAGAAGGTGTATCGCCCCATGGGGCTGACCGACATGCCTGGCGGCGCGGGCATGGCCGGTCTCTACGTGCTGCTGTTGGGATCTGGCTTCTTGCTGGTCGCGCAACGCTCTTTGATTCGGGCCGGCGTTCTCTTTGGCATGGGCGTGGGCGCGGTCTGCCTGTACCTCTGCCAGGTCCGCGCCACCGCCGTGACCGCCGCGGTGTGTCTCATCGTGGTGGGCGTGCGCTTCATGATGATGGGCAAAGTTCGCCAGGGGGTGAGCTTCCTCTCCGTGGTGACGGTGTTGGCGGTGCTTTCCTTCGGCGTCGCCGTGGCGTTGGGTGGCCAGACAATCGCCGACCGCTTCTCGACGTTGCAGGAAGGAAGCGCCGGTCAGGTCTATTACAAAAACCGCGGCATCTTCCTTGAGCACACCGTGGAGAACATTCTCCCTGAGTACCCGTTGGGTGCGGGGCTGGGGCGCTACGGAATGATGTTCGCGTACTTCGGGGACGCAGAGAACCTGGATTCGCCCCCGCTCTACGCGGAGATCCAGTGGACCTCGTGGATCTACGACGGCGGCATCCTCCTGGTCTTCGCCTACGTCGCGGCGATGGGGCTGACGTTCGCCTTCGCCATGCAGCTGAGCAAAAGGCGCGGCACGCATGAGTGCGATCTCTCGCTCTGGGCGACCGTGCTCGTTGGTTACAACGTCGGCATCTTCGCGCTGACCTTCAGCTATTCGCCCTTCATGGGACAGATTGGCATGGAGTACTGGCTGCTCAACGCGCTGCTGTCCGCCGCCGCAGCGGGCACACCGGTGGCGCGGCAGCCTCCGGCCTTGGCGACCGCGCCAGCAGCCGCGGCGCAAGCGGCGGCCGCATGAGCACGCAGCGACTGGCCGTGCTCTTTGACGCCGCGGACGAAGGCTGGGTGAGCATGGAGTATGTCGGGCAGATGTTGCTCGAGTGCCTGCAGCGGGACCAGCGGCTCAGCACCTCCGCGCATGTGAAGACACTCCCTCGGTGGGCACGCCGGTTCTCCCAATCTCGCCGGGCCTTCAACGCAGATCGCGCGGGAGGACGCTTTCTCACCTATCCCCTCTCGGTGCTGAAGCGCCGGCGCAGCTTTGATCTCTTTCACGTCGTTGACCACAGCTACGCGCACCTGGTTCACGCGCTGCCCACGCGGAAGACGGGCGTCTACTGTCATGACCTGGATGCGTTTCGCAGCGTGATGGAGCCGGACGCGCTGGTGAAGCCGCCTTGGTTTCGAGCGATGGCGCGTACACAGCTTTTGGGACTGCAGCGGGCGAGCGTGGTGTTTCACAGCACCGAAGCGGTAGGCGCGACGCTTCGTCAGTGGGTTCATCCACGCAAGCTGGTGCACGCCCCCTACGGGGTGTCGGAAGAGTTCACACGCGACGGGCCGGGTGTCGTCGAAGGGCCTTATTTGCTGCATGTAGGGAGCAGCGCGGCGCGCAAGCGGATTGACCGTGTGCTGGAGATTTTCGCGAAGGTGGCGCGCACGCGACCGGGACTGCGGCTGGTTCAGCAAGGAGCGGCGTTTAGCGACGCGCAACGCGAGCAGACCCGGACGCTGGGGATTGCGGACCGAATCATTCAACAGGGGTTCGTGGATCGAAAGACGCTCGCTGCGCTCTACAGAAAAGCCAAGGCGGTCTTCCTTCCCAGCGACGCCGAAGGCTTTGGGCTGCCCGTGATCGAAGCGCTCACC
>JBQTKE010000581.1:0-4809 GCA_052386435.1 Myxococcaceae bacterium | reverse complement strand
TGGTGTCGAGTCGCGACTCAGACGGAACGCCCTTCGCGTTCTCGCAGTTGCTGCAGCGCCGGAGCGGAAGGTGGCTGCAGACCGAGTTCCCTTCGAACGATGAGTTGGCGGAGCTCCCGGGCGGTTGGCCGAAGCCGCTCAACGATTTGAAGGGCATTCTTTCGAATCTCTTTCAAAACGAGAGCCGCTCCGCGCAGCGTTGATCGCAAGCAGGTAGATCAGCTCCTGCCCCACGCGGACGTACGTGCGTCGCGCCTTCTCGTCAGCGGGATCACTCTGCACGCGAAGCTGGGCCACGCGCAGCAGCTGCTGCATTCGATGAAGACGCCGTGCGGTCATACCTCTTTGTCGCGCCACGTTGAGCGCGGTTGTCGCTGTTGAGCAATCGTGACCCGGCCGTGACGCGAGCCCGGTCATTCTCCGAGTCGCGCCACAGCGAGAACCCCGTGCCGAGCAGGCCCGCGATGGAGGAGACGATGGGAAGCTGCGTGGCCGCGACCGCCGAGCAGACGGCCGTCACGGTGGCCGCGATCTTCTCCGCCGCGCTCGTCTTTCGTGCCGCGTTCGTGGTGGTCGCGACCGCGACGTCCGCAACGGCCGCGATCAGGTTGGCACCCGGTGCAAGCCGAGGGCTGATCCGCTTCTTGAACAGCTCGAAGACGCCGCGCCAGAACGTCGCGTGGTGGCTCACCCCGCGCGACGCTGTCTCCGCTGCTTGCAGCGAGCGATCCGCCGAAGGTGCTTTCCGCGCCAACGCCCAGTCCGTTTGAAACTCGCCCACGTCCGCGAAGAGGCGCAGGCCGTTGACCGCCCCACGTGCCACCGCGACGCCCGGCACGCTCTTCTCCAAAAGCTTCGCGCTGTGTGCAGCCGACGAGAGCGCGGCGTTGGCGTAGCGCAGCGCCTGCGGTGCGCCGAAGCTCGGGGAGACAGGGTCGGACATGCGCGAGCATTCTCGGCCTCGGCTCTGTTCTGCTTCGCAAAGAGTGGGTCACGCGTGTGCCACGAAGATGGGAGGGTGACGCATCTGTCACTCTTTTCCGGCTCGTCGGTGCGGACGCCTTTCCGCGCGAGGGCGAGGGTTGGAGGCACTTCTCTGCTCTGCACTCGACCGGTCCGAGCGTGGGGGCAGGTCGGTGCTCCGGGCGCGGGGGTTCACAACGATTGAATCTCTGAAGCGAACCCGCACAGCGTGGAGCGCAGGGTGGGAGAGCCGCCTCCCTCGCAGTACCCGCTGCAGGAGCGCGTGCGCGTGAGTTGGTAAAGTTCAAGCTCTCTCGTGGCCTCGGACAACCTCTCCATCTCGTCGCGCGACACCGGCGCCTTCGCCGCGGTGGGGCGAGATCCGCGCGAGGTCACCTGCGCCTTGGATCAAGAGCTTCCACCCGGAAGTGATCCGCTCGCGGGGACGCAGATTGGCCCGTATGAAGTTCATGGTTCGCTGATCCAGGGCAACCCGCGCACGCTGCTCGCGTTCAACCTGGATTCACAGTCGACCGCGGGGTTAGCGCTGCTGCGCAAGATCGACGGCGACACCTCGAATTCGCGGTTGGCCTCTTCGCTGGTTCATCCGAACCTCGAGCACACGCTGGGCGTTGAAGGTGGCTACTGGGTCTCCGAATTGGTGGAGGGAGCCACGCTGCTCGAAGTGCGCGTCGCCAGCAAGCAAGCGCGCATCCCGTTGCCCATGGGCTTCGCGCTCGCGGCGATTCACCAAGCGGCGAAAGGTCTGCAGAAGATCCACGTCGCCGCGGATTCGTTCGGTGGCCCGCGCAAGAACGCGCACGGGCTGATTCGCCCGCAGAACATCGTGATGGGTTTCGGTGGCAAGGCCGTGCTGCTCAACCCTCAGTACTTGCCCTTTCCGAATCGCTACTCGGTGGACACACAGCCGCTGCTGGGAAACGCCGGCTACCTTTCGCCCGAAGCCGTGCGGGGAGAGCAACTGACGTCGCGTTCCGACGTGTTTTCGCTGGGGGTCCTCGCCCACGAAGCCGCGACGGATCGCCCGCTCTTCCGCGGCACCACCGCTGAAGAGCGAGCGCGCGCCGTGTTGAAAGGAGAGATTCCGCCGCCCTCGCGCGCGAACCTCTCGCTCAACGCGCAGGTGGACGAAGTCATCCTCAAGGCGCTGAGCTTCAACCCAGACGATCGCTATCCGAACGCCGAGGCCTTCGCACAGGCGTTCTACGCAGCGGCCGGCCCGTTCATGGCGCGCGAGGCCCAACGCGCGGACTTGATGCAGCGGCTCTTCGTATATCGACCGCAACGACTGCAGGCCCTGACGGACTTGCTGCGAGAGCGCCAGTCGGTGGCATTGGCCCTGGCCGCGGACAAACGCCGTGAAGAGGAAGAAGCGGTTCGCACGAGACAAGCGGCCGACGCAGAAGCCGCCGAACGAGCCACCGTGGAACAGAAGGCGTTGGACCTCGCGGAAGAGCAGGCACAGGCCGCGACCATCGTCGCACGCGCGGTGGTCCCTCCCGTCGCAGCGCCCGCGCCGCGCTCAACGCTTCAGCAGATTCTCGCGCTTCCGAAGGTCGTCCTCGGTGGCGCTGCGGCCTTGGTGCTGCTGCTCTTCCTGTTGCTTGGAGTTCTCCTCTTCAAGCCCAAACCGCCACCACCACCACCACCGCCGCCGGCACCCAAAAAGATCTGGCTGCCCATGCCGCCTCCGCCCGCGCTCAAGCCGCGGGCTCCCACGCCTCCCGTGGCCGAAGAAGCACCGGCCGAGAAGACCGCGCCCGTGAAGAAGAAAAAGAAGAAGGACGACGTCGCGTTGCCTCCTTGGCTTCGCTGAGGAGTCCTAGAGAGCAGAGCGCCCCGATTCTGTTCGCCGGCCCGTTGAAGCCAAGCGGCGGTGGGCGTGGCCGAAGAGTCGCTCAGGCGCTTTCCGGTGCACCAAGTCGAAGAGCTGCGTTGTTCAACCCCGAGACGCCGGGCGAGGTCCTTCGACCGGAATGTGGGCTCGCATCTCTTGCACCGCTGCGTGCGCGAGGAGGTAGTCCTCGCTCAAAAGCTGAATGCCTGAGAGCTGGTGATAGAGGGGGGGCCGTCGGTCGCCGCCGGCGCAGCCTCGAACAGGTCCTGATCGCCTCGATAACTTGAAGTGACCGGACAGGTGCCGCCCACGCTGTGATTCTGTCGCTTGGCCTTAAGCGCACGAAGGCCCGCGTGCGTGCTGGCAGCGAGCGCGCGCTTGTTATCCGAGCCAGTGCTGATGGGGTCGGGAAACCCCTTTCCTTGCAGATTGAGCGGACCGTTCACGCCCAGCGGGACCAGCGCCGTGAACTCGGTGGTGAGTCCGTTGCGCGGCTGGCCATCATGCACCACTGTTTGCAGAGCCTCCCGACCTGTTGCCGCGCCAGGGAGCTCAGCAACCACGAGCTGGCCCAGCACCTGATTGAGCGAGTTGATTCCTTCGACAACCGACGCGAGCGGACCGAGCCCTTCCGTGGTTCCTTCTCGAGGTTCCATTCGAACCCTGGCCGCTTCCGCCTTGCGGACTGGGTCTGCGAAAGGCAAAGTGTGTCGCAATCGAATCGAAGCTCGGGAGGCCGTAGAAGCGACTGTTGCCACTCCTTCCATTCCCCGAAATATGCCGCTGTACGAGATGGCCGGCACGCTGATTCACTGCGGCAATTCCATTGATGTAGGGCCCGATCTGCGGGGGCGTCTCCTTCTGAAGCTGGGCCGCCCGTCGGACCAGCTCGGCGCGCGGCATGGACGCGAGCTCTTCGTGAAGCCGGAAGAGGAGCGGATAGAAGAGCTGATTCAGCAAGCCATGAATCTGGCCCGCCGCTTTCTGGGGATGCGCCTGGCGGCCATTCAGAACCTGTTCATAAGCACTATCCAGCGAAGGCGGCTGATAGGCCTTCACCCCCCGGCCGTCGAGCGGAGTCTGCCTCCGCTGCTCAAGGACAGGGCACTTCGATAGGGTCGATAGGGCCGGGCGGGCAACGAACTTGGTCATGGGCTGGAGCGATGAGCTCTCAAATTCTCGTCGAACGGCTCCAGGATGTTTCTCAAGCAAGGATTCTCGCGGTTTCGCAAGGTCGCGGGAAAGCGAACACCGTTCGCTCGAAAGAGCGCCTTGAGCTTCGCCTGTTGTCTGCCGCGCGCTGTCGCCACCCGGGCGGGCTCCGAGACAGCGGTCGTGAGCAGAAAGGGCAAAATCGTCGACACCCCGGGACGTGTGACGCGCCTGCCGCCTTCAGGGTTCCGTGGTAGGAAATCCGCCCATGAATACGTCTCGAAGCAAGGCGTTGTTCGCTCAGGCCCAGTCGCTGATGCCCGGCGGCGTGAATTCCCCCGTGCGGGCGTTTCGCGGTGTCGGTGGCGATCCCCTCTTTTTTGCCCAGGGCTTGGGCGCGTGGATGACCGACGTCGATGGAAACCGCTACGTCGACTACGTGGGTTCGTGGGGGCCGCTGATTCTCGGTCACTCGCATCCCGCGGTTGTGGAAGCCGTCATCGCCGCGACCCGCACCGGCACGTCGTACGGAGCGCCGCATGCGGGCGAGGTCGAGCTCGCGGAGCTCATCTGCCGCACGGTTCCCTCGGTGGAGAAGGTCCGGTTGGTCAACAGCGGAACCGAGGCCACTGCCGCGGCGGTTCGTCTCGCGCGCGGCGCCACCGGTCGCGACACGCTGCTCAAGTTCGAAGGCTGCTACCACGGCGCCGCGGACTCGTTCTTGGTGAAGGCCGGCTCAGGTGTGGAGACGCTGGGTCTGCCGGACTCGCCGGGTGTGCCGAGCCCGTTGGCCAAGCTCACGATCACCGCGCCCTTCAATGATCTCTCCGCGGTGG
>JBQTKE010000580.1:0-3779 GCA_052386435.1 Myxococcaceae bacterium | reverse complement strand
CATCCGGCGCAGCACGTAGGTGCGGCGCTTCTTCGCTGCCTCGGGACGGTTCAGCGGCGAGTACGCGGACGGCGCCTGCGGGAGGCCGGCGATCAACGACATCTCCGCCAGCGTCAGCTCACGCACGTCTTTTCGGAAGTAGTTCTCCGCCGCGGACTGCACGCCGTAGCTGTGCTGACCGAGGTAGACGTTGTTCAAGTAGATGTAGAGGATCTCTTCCTTGCTCAGCGCCGCTTCCAGACGGAACGCGACGATCGCCTCTTTGATCTTTCGGGAGAGCTTCTTCTCGGTCGCCTTCGCGAACGCGCTCTTCTGCCGCTGCTCCCGGACTCGGGTGAGCTCGATCTTGACGGCCGCGGCTCGAGCCATCTCCGCGCGCTTCGCCAGCCGCTCACGGGCGTTCGTCTCCATCGCCGCGCGGTCTTCAACGCTGACCTTGGTGCGGGTCTTGAGAACTTCTTTAAGCTCTGCCTCGACCTCGGCCTTGGTGGGCGGCTTCACCGGTGGCACTCGGCGCTCGGCCTCTTCAGCGATGTCCGCACCGTCAATCCGCTGCTTCATCTCAGACGAGACCAGCAACGCCTTCGCGGTCTGCTGCGTCAGCGTGGAACCGCCCTGCACAGAGCCGGAGCCGCTGGCTTTTTTCAGAATCGTCTTGAACGCGGCGCGCGCGGTGCCGAACACGTCCACGCCTGCGTGATCGAAGAAGCTGGAATCTTCGGACGCGATGAACGCTTGGACCAAGCGCTTGGGGATGTGGTCGTACGGCACCACCTTGCGGCGCTCGTTGTAGAACTCGCCCGCCAGCACGCCGTCTTGGGTGTGAACTTCAGAAAGGATCGGCGGCCAGTACTGGTCCACCCGCGGGATCTCCGGCAGCCCGGCCGAGTAGTTGTAATAGAGCCCCAGGAACACCATCGTCACCGCGGTCATGCCCACCAGCGCGAGGAACGCAAGGACCTCGAAACGCCGGCGCCAGCCCGACGGTCGCGGCGGCACCGCGACCAGCTTGAGCTTGTGCTTCGACCTGTCACCGCTGGGTTGGGGCGAAGAAGGGACTCTCATGGTTCGTCCAGTGCGGCTCGCTTGAGCACGTCCTTCAACTCCGCCGGCAGCGGCGCTTCCACCCGGACGCGCCCCCCGTTCTTGGGATGGGGAAATTCAATCGATTCGGCATGCAGAAACAGTCGCTTCAGGGCCCACCGGGCCTTTGCTTCACGGTTGAACGGAAAGTCACCGTATTTTCGGTCACCTGCCACCGGATGACCAATCGCCAGCAAGTGTCTCCGAATCTGGTGGGTTCGACCAGTCTCGATGCCACAGGAGAGATACGCACAGTCGCCTCCCTGTCTAATCACCTGGTACCGGGTGAGCGCCTCTTGCATGTTCACTCCCCGGCGCGCTTTGGATTCGGCGGTCTGCTGATGCTCCGAGAGCGGGATGTCGATCACCCCGGACGCGCGAGGCATCTTCCCCATCACCAGGGTCAGGTAGCGCTTCTTGGATTTGCTGTGGGTGAAGACCTCCGTGAAGTGCACCATCGCGGGACGGCGCTTGGCCACGAGGATGACGCCCGAGGTCTCTCGGTCAAGCCGATGCGCGGGGCTGGCGGTGAAGTCGTTCCGCGTCGCCTTGTCGCCCAGGTACGCCCGGACGTAGTCGACCAACGTTCCTCCGGTGATGCCGCTGCCGGTGTGGACCGCCATACCGGACGGCTTGTTCACCGCCATCATCCAGTCGTCTTCGAAGAGGATCTCCAGCTTCGCCGGGTCGACAACGGGCACTGGCGCGGGCGCCCGGTCCTTTGGCGCGCCCAGGAGTTGTTTCTCGTCTCCACGAATGGAGATGACGTCCTCCGCCTGAAGGGGCTGCTCCGGCTGGGCACGCTTCCCGTTCACCCGCACCTTCTTCGTGCGGATCATCTTGAACAGGTGGGATACCGGAACGGTCGGAAGCTTCTTGCGCAGGAACTTGTCCAGCCGAAGGCCGGCGTTGTCCTCGTTGATCCGGAACTCGATCATTTGTCTTGGCTATTGGACCTAACCACATGGATAAAGCTGGATCTATGGCGAAACCGATCACCATCGAATCCCTGCTCAAGAATGGCTCCGCCGAATGGAACCGGCTCCGCAAGGCCGGCAAAGTCGGCATCGACCACACGGGCGCAACCATGGAGAACCTGTTCTCCGCCAACGCCGACCTCTCCGGCCTTCAACTGATTGGAAGCGAGTGGGACCGCTGCGACCTCTCCAAGATGAATTTCCGGGAGACGGATCTCTCCAACGCGTACTTCCACGGCGGACGTTTGCAGGACTGCGACTTCCGCGGCGCGAACCTGGAGGGGTCCACGTTCGAGAAGCTGAAGCTCTTGCGCTGCGACTTCACGGGCGCGCGTGGACTGGAAGAGATTGAGTTTGAGGACGTGGACATGGATCGCGTGGTGGGTCTGGATGGTGAAGAGCCTCCTCCTCCTCCTCCTCCTCCCGCTGTCGGAGCCACTTCCTTTACCCGCGAGCAGCGGACCAACGCCGCGTCTTTGCAGTCGCCGGATGGGGGCAATGAGGAGAGTGAGGGCGAGCTTCCTCCGTTTCGGCCTCAGGATCCTCCCGGCACGCTGCTCTTTCGCGGGATGAAGAAGTTGGGCGCGCCCCCGGTTTGGGTGCTGGATGCGCCTCAGCTTCACCCTCCTCTTCCTCCTCGACTCACCCCGGGCGCGTCTCTGGAATCGCTCTACCGCGAGGCGGCGAAGTCTAGGCTGGAGAACCGGAAGCCTTCCGCGGATCCGGAGGCGGTCAAGCGGGCTCAGAGTGCGCTTCGCTTGGGTATTAAGGACGCCGCGATCGCCGCGATGTACCTGCGCGAAGTGGATGTGGAGCCGGACTTCCGGTTCTCCGCCTCAAAGATCCTCAAGGAGTTGCTCCGCGGGGAGATCGACATCGACGACCTCACCGCTTCGGTGGATCCGCGCATCACGGGCGCGCTGCTCTATCTGCAGCTTCCTCGTGAGAACACCGAGCACCTGGGTGAGGTCCGGCGCCGTCTTGCCGCGACTCAGCTGTTCACTGCGCTGCTCGAGGCGGGGTTCCACCCGGACAACAACTGGCAGGAAGCGCTCGACTCTTCCGAGCCGGCGATTGATCTGGCCACTCTGGCGACGAACAACGAGCGGGGTCCTCTCGAAGAGGCGTTCCGCACTTTCGCCGCGCTTCCCGACGAGGCTCGGCTTCGCCGGCTGGCTTATCTCGCGGAGTCGTCGAACAACTTGGACAATCTCTCTCGACTTCCTGAGACGGTGGAGCCGGCCTGGCTGCAGGGTCCGGAGACGCGCGAGTGCGATGGGCGCGAGATGGCGTTTGTCGAGGCGCTCAAAGACCAGGACATTCCCGCGAAGGTCCCTGCTCTCGCGAAGGCGGAGCTGGGTGTCGCCGAGGGCAGCGTCCCTGAGGAGAGCGAGGACGATCTGTTTGTCCACCTGCGCTGCAATGTGTGCGGGAAGGAGAAGCTGATCGTTCAATCGCCGTGACCTGCTCCTCCGCCCGGACTCAGTCGATCGTTCGGACGGCCGTGACCTGCTCCTCCGCCGCCCGGGCTCAGTCGATCGTTCGGGCGGCCGCGACCTCCTCCTCCGCCGTCCGGGCTCGTTCGGGCGGCTTGAGCGTGCGGTACTGCTCTGAGAAGGAGTGATGGATGGGCTCCCTCTCTGCTGCCATCCCGGTCCGTGCGGAGGCGACTCCCGACCGCGTATGGGCACCCTGCTCGACTGGTCATCCGGGAGGGCG
>JBQTKE010000579.1:0-4493 GCA_052386435.1 Myxococcaceae bacterium | reverse complement strand
CTTCGCGCTTTCAGCACTCCGCCCCCCGCCGCGCTCCGCGCGGCTGAGATCACGCTCCCCCGCAAACGATCCTCGACTGGTCCACTTCGACGAAGCACAGGTGGGTCATTGTTCGCGAGCGCTGAAGGCCAGCGACGTCGGGATTTGGCCCGCGGCCCCGTGCCTCCAACCTGGACACGATCGAGGCGCGCGATACGAGTGAGCTCCGCAAAACCGCCCTGGCGATCGAGACACGGCGTAGGAGAACTTCTATGAGAGCGCTCAGAATCCCGCCAAAGCTGAAGCGGCACTCGAAGCAAATCCTCAAGGCGTTGAACCCGGCGTTGTTGCTCACGACCTCGAACGCGACGCCCAAGCGGGTGTGCTGCCGATTTGGAGGTCGCCCTTCCGGACGCGCGTTGGCCATTGGGCCCGCGCTGGGTTCTCCCTTTCCTCGGGAACGGCGAACGCATGGATGTCCATTGTCATGTCCATAAATATCCATTTGCCTGGCTTTTTTGGGTATTTATGGACACCTTTGTGGCCATGGATCCGTTCAGGGGCCTGACCCTTACGCAGGAACTTCTCTCTCTCGCTGCGGAGATCGACGAATTCAAAGGACGGTGGCAGGCGCTGGGTGTCTTGGCGCCGGACCGTCTCGCTGCTCTCCGCCGAATCGCGACGCTTGAGTCCATCGGTTCATCCACCCGTATTGAAGGCGCAAAGCTGAGCGACGAGGAGGTCGATCGCCTCCTCTCTGGCCTCGATATTCGTTCCTTCCGTTCACGCGACGAGCAGGAGGTGGCGGGCTACGCGAAGGCGATGGACCTGGTGTTCGACGGCTGGCAGATGATGTCGCTGACCGAGAATCACATCAGGCAACTCCACGGCACGCTGCTCAGCTACTCCGAAAAGGATGAGCGCCATCGCGGCGAGTACAAGAAACTCGCGAACCACGTCGAAGCGTTTGATGAGAACGGGAAGAGCCTCGGCATTATTTTTCAGACCGGCAGCCCCTTCGACACGCCCAGGCTGATGACCGAGTTGATCGCGTGGACCCACGCTGCGCTTGATTTCAAGGCGTACCACCGGCTTCTGGTCATCGGCGTGTTCGTGGTGCGTTTCTTGGCCATCCATCCCTTCCAAGACGGTAACGGCCGCCTTTCCCGCATCATCACCACCCTGCTGCTTCTTCGCGCCGGTTACGAGTACGTCCCGTACAGCTCGCTCGAACGAGTCGTGGAAGAGAACAAGGACGGGTACTACCGCGCACTTCGCCGGGGGCAGGGAACTCTCGACAAGGGTGAGAGCCAACTTGGTGAATGGCTCCTCTTTTTCCTCCAATGCCTAACGACCCAAAAAAATGGGCTCGCGAGGAAGGTGGAGCGGGAACGGCTCATGGCTCAGCTTCCGCCCCTCGCTGCAGAACTGCTTCGATTGGCCCGCGAGCATGGGCGATTGACCGTCAGCACCGCCGTCGCGGCGACAGGAGGGAACCGCAGCACCGTCAAACTGCACCTCCGCCAGCTCGCAGAGGACGGAAAACTGGTGCTTCATGGCCAGCGGCGTGGAGCATGGTACGAGCCGGCCTAAACCCTCGCGGCCTGGTGCGAGGGTGCCCAAGGCGGGTGAGCGCGCCTTCGTCATGGCGCTCTGCCAGCTGCCCCGTGAGACCGGTGTTCAGCTGGTCTTTGGTCACCGCCTCGAGCACGGTCCCAGATTTGTTGGCGACAGGTGATTCGGGATCGAACGCCATGTTCAGCATCTTCGCGGCGACAGAGGCCTTGATTACACGTTTGATTCGAGAAGCTGAACGTTTGCGTTCGTACAGGTGGAGGGGGAATCGTTCTGTCCGGCGTCACCGCGAGGTGCCGATGTCGGCGTCTTGAGCCACGGGGACAGACTCGGGGATGCCGTCCACGTACGTCACGACGTGACCGAGGATGGCGGGAACACGTGGACCCGGCGTCACCACGCCAGTCAGGTTGAGCGGGTCGACCGCTGAGATGTTGGTCCGCGTGCCTTTCTTCGGAGCGCGGCGAACGGAGCGCGCGGTGTCCACGGCCTCGGGCAACGCGAACTGTTCTCCCGCGAAGCCAGAGACGAAGCGGCCACCGCGGATCTCTCCTCGCGCTTCAAGTCGTCGATAGATGAAGAGCAACTCTCGCCACGTAGGTGAAAGCGCTTCGCGGACGACCAAGTCTCTCCAGACGATTCCATAGCGCTGGAGGAAGAGCCGCGCGGTGCGCTCATGCAGTTGCTCTTCCGTGAACGACTCCGCTGGCACGACGAGACTCCAGCGACCTGGACCTCCACGCGTGGTCGCCTTCTGTCGCCTGCGCAGCTTCGGCGATTGCAGAACGCGCAGGTTGTCCACCGAGTCCGCGCTCACGATGCCTCGCGCGAGCAACTCCCAGAGCGCGTCTTCGACCTCGGCAGCCAGGCGTTTGCTTCCCGCGACCAAGTCTCGGAAGAAGCAGGCACCGCGACGATCCAGGACTTCAGCCACGTCCCTCGCTGCTGTCGAAAGATCGTCCGGGAGACGCGGGCCATCCGCGAGGAGCGCGTTGGGACGCGCGGCGCTGAGCAACCAATCCAAGTCGTCGCGTCGCAGGAAGGTGATGCTGGCGTTACGGCCGGGCGGGGCGGATCGCGGAACCTCGACGCTGGCGTTGCGCCCGGAAACACCGTTGAGCCCGAATGGAGCGGCTCGCTGCACCCCGTTCTGACTCGCGGGAGCAGAGTGTGTCACCTCCGCGCCGCGCTTCGGCCCCACGTTGGGACGGGGCTTGAACGTGAGTCGTCCCCACGCGACCTCGCCAGACCAGCACGCCTTCTCGAGAAGCTCCGGCAGGTAGCCCATGCGCGAAGGGAACAGCACCTGTTCCCAGGCCGCCGCGGGCGCCTCGTAGCCTTGAAGCAAGGACACCGCGCGGAGCATCCCGTTCTTCCCTCGCAGCGCGTCCTCTCCTTCGACGTGATGCCAGCGGAAAAGAAACCGCATGAAATCCTGGGCGGAGAGCGGTTCAATCTCCTTCCGCAAGCGCCCGACCGTGAGGGCGTGAATCCGTTGCAGCAACCGGCGATCACACCACTCCGTCACTGTTCCGTCCGCGCTCGGTCGGAACCGGCCGCGCAGCGCCTGCCCTTCTTGCTCGAGTCGATGCAGCGCCTGCAGCACCTCCTCCTCGGGCAAGAGCGTGCGCCGCGCCAGCTCCGGCACCGTCGTGGGACCGACCACTTCCACCGCGCCACGCACCACCGCGAGGGCGGCGGCCTCGCGCGCGACCTCGCGATCTCCGGGGAGTCGCTCTAACGCGCAAGGGAGCATCGGAAACAGCACCTGCGCGTAGGCGACTCGTTCTGCAGCGACGAGCTGATGCTCTCCAATGAAGATCGCGCGACGCGCCTGGACCAGCTCGGACAAGAACGTGGTGTCGATCATCATCGCTGGCGCGATCACCCACTGCAGCAGCGCATCGTGCAGCTCTTCCGCGCTGCGAAGGATCGGCTGCGCGTCCGCCACGACTTGGGCAATGGCGGCCTCGTCGAGCGCACCGAAAGCAGCTGCGTCCGCCGCGGGAAGCGACCGACGAATGCTCACGGCTCGAGCGCGACGTTCTTCCAACGGAGCATCGTCGAGATAGGTGTACGGTTGCGAATTGAGGAGGGCATGTGACAGCGGCGACGGCTCCGCCCGTTCCACCGCGAGGCAGCGAATGCTGCCCGACTTGATGCCGCGGAGGACCTCTTTGAGCCCATCCACGTCCATCGCTTCGCGCAGGCAATCATCCACCGTCTGGTTAATCAGCGGGTGGTCAGGCAGCTGGAGGTCCCCGCCGCCGTGGTTGTCCTGGCAACCCACCTGCGCGGGGAATACGGACGCGAGGAGATCGTCCGAGCGCGCGCGCTGAATCTGCGGCGGAACACGTTTGCCCATCGAGAACCGCGTCATCGCCAACGCACGGGTGGCATTCCAACGAAAGCGGGTCCCGAACAGCGGCGTCTGAAGGATCGCCTGAACGAGCACCTCCTCCACGTTGCTCGGGGAGAGGAACCCAAAGATCTCCTCGAGCGGGAAGCTGTGTTGCTCGCCCAGCGAAAGCAGCACTCCGTCATCCGTGGCGGCGGCCTGAAGCTCGAAGTCAAAGGTCCGGCAGAAGCGCTTGCGCAGCGCCAGACCCCACGCGCGGTTGATCCGCCCACCGAACGGCGCGTGAATAATCAGCTGCATCCCACCCGCTTCGTCGAAGAAGCGCTCAGCGATGACCGTCGTCGTGGTGGGAAGCGCGCCCAACGCCTGCTCGCTCGCGCGGAGATAGCGGAGAAGAAAGTCCGCGAGCGTCGGCGCCATCCTCAATTCCGTCTCGAGGAAACGGGACGCGTCTGGCCGTCCCAACAGCTTCTCTCTCAAGAAGCTGACCTTCGCGGAGAGCTCGTCCGTGCGCGAGGGTGCCTCACCGCGCCAGAACGGGACCGAAGGCGCTTGGCCCTGCGCATCCACGACGCGCACC
>JBQTKE010000578.1:0-9084 GCA_052386435.1 Myxococcaceae bacterium | reverse complement strand
CTCCGCGGGTGGAGATCTCCAGCTGCCCACCGTCCAGGGCCAGTCGGTGATGCACCTGGCGGCGTCGCACGATGGCGAGCTGCTCCTGCCTTTTCTGTTGGAGCAAGGGCTCAAGCTGGAGGCGATGGACACAGAAGGGCGCACCCCGCTTCACCTCGCGGCGGCGAGCGGCTGTCCAGAATCGGTGGAGACGCTGGGGAAGTTGGGCTCAGGGTTGGAGACGCGCGATGTGCACGGCATGACGGCGTTCGACGTGGCGCTCTTCAACGGAGAGATGCTCACGCTGGAAGTGCTGCTCAATCTGGGGGCGAAGGCGACGATCGCTTCCCTGGGAATCGCCGCGGAGCGAGGGTCGCTGGCCGCGCTCAAGCAGCTCATTGAGCGCGAGCCTTCGTTTCGCACCAGCGACAAGCGCTCTCTGCTTCACCTGGCGACGGCCCACCGAGACGCGACGCTCATTCCTCGGTTGGTGGAGAAGGGCGTTCCCACGGAAGTGCGCGATGGCAACGGGGCCACTCCGTTGCACGCGGCCGGCTTCGAGAACAACCCCGACGCGGTCCGTGCGCTCTTCGCCGCGGGCGCTGCTGCGAAGGTGGAGGACATCGAAGGGCGCAATCCGCTGCACTACCTGGGTGACACCGCGCAGCCAGAGGTGGTGCAGGCGCTGCTCGACGGAGGAGTGAGCTACCACGCGCCGGACAAGCAGGGTGTCTCGGCGTTCGCTCTCGCGCTGCAGAGTGAACGCACCCATGCGCTCAAGGCCCTGGCGCCGGCCTACCCGCCTCGCGAGGACGACGTGGAGGACGACAGCGGCTGGAGTGAAGCGCACCATGCGGCCTGCTTCGGAAGCACCGCGGCGATCGCATGCCTGGTGGCTCGAGGGACGTTGGCCCAGAAGGACTCGCAGGGTTGGACGGTGCTCCACCAAGCGACGTTCGACGGCGTGGTCGCGGCCCTTGAGCAGCTGGTCGCCGCGGGCTTGTCCGTGGAGTCGACCTCGGATGCGGGAGAGCGGCCGATCCATGTCGCCACCAACGAGGAGGCGGTTAAAGCGTTGCTGCGGCACCATGCGGACGTGAACGCGCGCGATGCGGCAGGCAATACTGCTCTGCACCTGGCGATCACCCGCGGCTTTCAATGGCTGTTCGAACCGCTCCACCGCGCTGGGGCACGTTGGGATGTACCGAACGCGCAAGGAGAAACGGCGCGACAGCTCGCCGCGCAGCGCGGTGTGAGGATTCCCGCGTAGGCATCACCGGCGCCAGATAGCCCCCAAGTGCCACTCGATGACGGATGCGAGCGTCGTGCTTGTCAGGCCCCATTCACTCTTAGTAAGTGCCGAACAGAAGCCATGTCCGACCCCGACGACACCGCCGCGCACCGCATTGAGGTGCACCTGACGACTCAGCGAAAGCTGATCGCCGGGTTCTCGCAGTCCCAAGTCACCGGTGTCTCGGTGGACGCCGCGCTTCGTCATGTCACGCAAGTCGCGTGCGAGCTGCTGGGGGTGCAGCGCTCCAGCGTGTGGCGCTTCGACAGCACGCGCACGCAGCTTGAGTGCGTGAATCTCTTCGTGGCGAAAGACCGCGTCCACAGCGCGGGCGGCACTCTGGACGCGGCCAAGTTTCCCGGGTACTTCCGCGCGCTGGAGAGGGAGCGCAGCATCGCCGCCAACGAGGTGCAGACTGATGCGCGAACCAGCGAGCTCACGGAGAGCTACCTCAAGCCGCTGGGCATCACCTCCATGCTCGAGGCGCCCATCTTTTTCCGAGGCGAGCTCCTGGGCGTCATCTGTAACGAGCACCAAGGTCCCGCGCGTTGTTGGCAGCTTTCTGAGCAACTCCTCGCCGGAACGTTCTCTGACTTCGTGTCGATGGTCCTCGAAGCCGCGGATCGCGTCGTTCGTGAAGCGGAGCTACAGCGCTACCGCGATGAGTTGGAGCAGCGGGTGGAGCAGCGCACGCTGGAGCTGGAAGCGCGCAACGAAGATCTCCGTCGCGAAGTCGCGGAACGTTTGCGCGCGGAAGCGCAGCTGCGCGACATGGCTACGCGCGACTCCCTGACCGACGCGATCAACCGCCGCCACTTCTTCGAACTGGCGGAGAAAGAGATTCACCGCGCCAACCGCTACGGCCGCACATTGTCGCTGGCCATGGTCGACACGGATCATTTCAAGGACGTGAACGATCGTTACGGCCACCTCGCCGGCGACCAGGTGCTCCGGACCTTGGTCGAGATCTGCCGCTGCACGCTGCGCCGCACCGACGTGCTCGCGCGCTACGGGGGCGAAGAGTTCGTGGTGCTGCTGCCGGAGACCGAATACCCGGCGGCGATGGCGGTCCTGGAGCGCTTGCGTGAGGCCGTGGCCGCGCAAGTTGTTGAAACGCGCGACGCGCTGGTGCAGGTGACAGTGAGCGCGGGCGTGGTGACGTTGTCGCCCGGCGAAGGCGCGGCGGCCCCTCACGACACGTTGGAAGAGTTGCTGCGCAGCGCTGACGCGGCCCTCTACGAGGCGAAGTCATCGGGTCGCAATCGGGTCATTGGCGTCAGCCCGCAGCAGTCGCGCGCCACGGGCTAAAACCGCCGCGTCCATGGCACGTTCGAAGGGCTGGGTCCCGGTGCTGTCGGGAGCAAACAAGAGAATCGCCCTGCAGCTCGTGTCTGAGGCGCTGGACAAGGCGAGCAAAGCACCGGCCCGACGGTTCAGCCTGGCGGGTGGCGCGGCAGGCGCGGCGCTCCTCGCGGCAGAGGCGGGTCGCAAGGCGCTTCCGCGAAAGCTGTTGTCGCGGGCGATGGACTACGTCTCGTCGCATACGACCCCTCCGGGGTTGTATGCGGGATTCACCGGCGTGGCCTTCGCCATTGAGTGCGTGCGCGCGAAAGGGGATCGCAGCGTCGCGGGCTCCGCGGAATTGGATCGGCTTCTCTTGGAGTCGGTGAGCCAGCCGTTGCCGGCTGATACAGAGGTGGATCTCATCTCCGGGCTCGCAGGCCTGGGTGTCTATTCGTTGGCGCGTAAAAAGAAGGCGCTGATGGCTGGCGTGGTGGAGCGGCTTCGCGACAAGGCTGAGAACGGTCGGGCATGGAGGACGCCACCGAGAGCGGAGAGCTCGTCGGTCGTGCCCGCGGAGGCGCTGGATCTTGGCATGGCGCATGGCACGCCTGGGATTTTGACTTTCCTGGCCGCGGCCCACCTTCGCGGAGTCGACTGCGCCGAGTTGTTGACCGCGAGCTCGGAGTGGCTGCTCTCACAGCAGAGCTCAACGCCTGGAGCGCGGTTCCCGTTAAGCGTTGGGTCCGCGTTGGACGCCACGAACGAAAAGCCGGGGCGGTCAGCGTGGTGTTACGGGGATCCGGGCGTGGCGTTCGCGCTCTTCGTCGTCGCCCGCGCGCTGCGTGACCGTGCATTGGAGTCGCAAGCGCTGCAGCTCGCCGTCGACGCCTCACGTCGTCCATTCTCCGAGACGGAGATCAAAGACACCTGTACCTGTCACGGTACCGCCGGCTTGGCGCAGCTCTACCGCCGGCTCTTTCACGCGACGAAACTTCCGGCGTTGGGCGAAGCTGCGGACGACTACCTGCAGCGCACGCTCAAGCGGTCTCACCGCTTCTGGTCGGGCAGGGGCTGGACCCACGACCCCTCTCTGTTGACGGGGCTCACCGGCGTGGCGCTGGTGTTGCTCTCCGCGTGCACTCCAGAGGCGCCAGTGTGGGATCGCATGCTGCTTCTGGATCTTCCGTGGGTCCTGGGCAGGTAAGTCGGTCGGCACTTTCAGACTTACCCGCTGGCCGCGACAAGGTTGGGTCAAGGCTGACACCAACTCGAAGGGGTCCTGCATGGCGCGAACACGCGTCCTTCTCTCTCTCGTCTGTTGCGTGGGTCTGGCGGCTCGAGCCCAAACCGCACCACCGGGCGCGACCACTCCGCCCATTGTCAGCGCCACCCCCGCGGATGCACCGAGCGCGACGGGCGGCGTGGTGCTCGTCTCCACAGAGGTCTTGGCCGGATTGGTGACGGGCGGACTGATCGGCTCGGGCAGCGCCGCTCCGACGTGGCGCGAGAAAAACGAGAGCATCTACTTCGGATCCATTGGAGCAGGGTTGCTGCTGGGCACGGCCGCGGGCGTGTACCAACACTTCGTTCCCGTTCACACCACCGAGGGTTGGCTCACCAGCGTGGGTGCCATTGCGGGCGCGTTCGCGGGCTACAGCGTGGCGGACGGCTTCAGGCTTGCGCCAGGCCCCGCGACGATGTGGTCGATCGCGGTGGGCACTCAGGTCGGAGTCATTCTGCCGCTGGCGCTGACCGCGGGTGGCGGCGCGCTTAGCGGCAGTGACTTCTGGACCATCACCCTGGGCGCGTTGCACGGGACGATCATCACGATGATGGCGTGTGGTATCGCCACGGGCCGTTTGGATTCTGCGCCCTCACTGTTGTCGCTCTCACCCGCGCTGGGAATGGGGTTGGGAGCGGCGCTCGCCGCCGCGTTCGAGACACGCGTCGGCAAGGTGTTGCTCATGGGGCTGCCTCCACTCGGAATCGCCTGGACGGGTTTCCTGATGGGCTACGCGGTGACGAAGGAGAACGTGCGGCTCGCGTCGGTCACGGGGTTGTTGGGGTTGGCGATCTCGATGACTTTCTTCGCGCTGCTCGCTCCGTCCGACACACCCGAGCGAGGACCGGAGCGCGTGTCGCTGCCCAACTGGATGCCGATACCGACCGTGGTGGTCTCTCCTTTGGGACGCGCGGGACCGGGCTTCGGTCTCGTGCGTGCGTTCTAGCCATGCGCGTTCTGCTCGCACTGAGTCTCTGTTGGATCTCCGCCTCCGCGTTGGCGCAGTCACCGCCGCCGCCACCGCCTGTTCCGGAAGAGGCGACTCCCGCTCCAGCGACGCCACGGGGTGCCTCGCTCGCAGACGGTGCTGACAGCGCGCGTCCTCCGCAGCGTTACAGCGCGCTCTCCGCGGGTCGAGGCGGCGTCTGGTTCTTCGTCACGCAAGCGGTGATTGGAACTTTCACCGGCGCGATGGCGGGAGCGATCACCGGCGCGCGCGACCAAGATTTGTATCCGTGGTTTCTCGGAGGCGGGCTGCTCTTCGGCGCGGTGGGCGCGGTGTTTCAGTACTTCCATCCCATTGGCGGAGCGACCGCGGGAATGTCCGCGCTCGGCGCGGGCGTCGGTGTCACCGCGGGCCTGGGGTTGGTGATGGCGTTGAACATCACGCTGCCACTTCCGACGATGTTGTTGCTCGCGGCGGCGATGGAGGTGGGTGCGTTGCTGCCTGTCGCCTTCGCCTGGAACAAAGAAGACCTGTCGCCTTCGACGCTCGCGCTCGCCTCCTCAGGGGCCGTTTATGGGTTGGTGCTGACATCGCTCGCCGTCATCTATCTGCGCGGCACCGGCAATCTCGTGGATCCCGCCGTTCCGTTGCTGATTGCGCCAGCGGTGGGCATGGCGCTGGGCGGACTTCTCGGCGCGTTCATCGAGCCGCCCGGCTGGAGCGTGTTTCAAGCGACGGCAATTCCCATTGGCGCGGCGATGGTGCTCACGGGGTATGGGCTGATTCTGCAAGTGCCTGCTCACAAGGTCGCGGCCACGGTGTTGGTCGGGATGGCGGTCACCGGCGCCGCGACGGTGTTGCTCACCCAACCGTGGAAGGTTGCTCGCGAGGAACAGCGCGCGGTGAAGTTGCCGAAGTTGATTCCCACCGCGACGGTCGCGCTCCCCGCGCGGGCCGGAGAATCCGCGGCGGTGCTGCCGGGGGTGATGGGTTTTCTGTAGTAGCTTCCGGCGTCATGTCGGAAACGCGAGGCGATATCGGGCTGATCGGGTTGGCTGTGATGGGCGAGAACCTCGTCCTCAACATGGAGCGCCACGGTTTCACGGTGGCGGTGTTCAACCGCACGACCTCCAAGGTCGACGACTTCTTGAAAGGCCGCGGGGCGGGGAAGAAGTTGATCGGCGCGCACAGCCCTCAAGAGCTGGTCGCTGCGCTGAAGCGTCCGCGTCGGATCATGATCATGGTGAAAGCGGGCGCGCCGGTGGACGCGGTAATCGACGAGCTGGCGCCGCTGCTCGAGCCGGGTGACATCCTCATCGACGGCGGTAACACGCACTATCCCGACACCACGCGGAGGGCGCGGGCGCTCAAGACCAAGGGGTTGCTCTACGTGGGCGCGGGCGTGTCGGGCGGCGAAGAAGGCGCGCTCAACGGACCGTCGATCATGCCCGGTGGAGACGCCGTGGCGTGGCCGCATCTGAAGCCGCTCTTCCAAGCGATCGCCGCGAAGGTGGATGGGAACATTCCCTGCTGCGACTGGGTGGGCGCCGAAGGTGCAGGGCACTACGTGAAGATGGTGCACAACGGCATCGAGTACGGCGACATGCAGCTCATCGGCGAGTCGTACGCGCTGCTCAGCAGGCTGCTGGGGCTGGGCGCGGCGGAGCTCCACGACGTGTTCGCGAAGTGGAACACGGGTCCGCTCGACAGCTACTTGATCGAGATCACCCGCGACATCTTTGCGTATCGAGATCCTGAGACGGGCACGCCGCTCGTGGATCAGATCCTGGATACGGCGGGACAGAAGGGGACAGGGAAGTGGACGGTGACCTCCGCTTTGGAGCTGGGCACGCCGCTCACGTTGATCTCCGAAGCGGTGTTCGCTCGAGCCCTCTCCGCGCAGAAGGAAGAGCGGGCCGCCGCGGAGAAGGTGTTGAAGGGGCCCAGCGGCAAGCTGGAGCTTGGGCGAGATGCGTTCACTGCCGACGTGGAGATGGCGCTCTACGCGAGCAAGATCGTCTCCTACGCGCAGGGCTTCGCACTGCTCAGCGCGATGGGACGTGAGTCGAAGTGGGGGATTGATAAGGGCGCGGTCGCGTTGATGTGGCGAGGCGGCTGCATCATTCGCAGCGCGTTCTTGGGAAAGATCAAAGAAGCGTTCACCCGCAACCCCGAGTTGGGAAATCTTCTCGTCGATCCCTACTTCGCGGGAGAGATTGCCCGCGCGCAGGACGGTTGGCGCAGAGCGTGCGCCGCGGCCGCGTTGCACGGCGTGGCACTGCCCGCGATGAGCAGCGCGCTCGCGTACTACGACAGCTACCGAACCGGTCGACTGCCGGCGAATCTGCTCCAGGCGCAGCGCGATTATTTCGGCGCGCACACGTACGAGCGGATCGACAAACCACGCGGTCAGTTCTTCCACACGAACTGGACGGGGAAGGGCGGCACCACGGCGTCGACTACGTACAACGCGTAGGGCGCGCTGGGCGTCGCGTTCTTCACCGCGGACAGCGACGAGGTCCCGACGGAAGGTTTTCTCGGCCTCCCGAGGGTGTCCCTGAACTACGAGCGCGCGGTGCGCCCGTGGCTCTCCGTGTTCGGCGGCGCGGAGTGGTTGGCGCGACCGTCTTCTCCGCGTTTCGGGCTGAGCGCCGGGGCTCGAGCGTTTCACGTCCCAATCCGCGCGCTGGAACGGGTGGTGGACGTCAGGTCACCTGTCGATTCTTCCCGGCAGCGTGCGCCCGGAGGGGATGTTGATCAGCCTCAACCCGCGCATCGGCTACTCCTTTCAGTGGGAGCGCTACCGCTTCACGCTGGGCCAGGGCGTGCTGCTGGCCTACGTGCCAGGAAGTGGCGCATCGCTGCGAGGCGCTGAGCTGGTCCTGGGCGTGGGCAGTGCGTTCTGATCTCACCTGTCTCACCTGGCCAGAGGAAAAAGAAAGTTATTCGTTTCAGGATGTTGAAGGCGACGTGCTGGGTCGCAACTCCTTCAGCGCTCTCTCGAGAATGACGCATGTCCTTGCCCATCTCTTCGCTTGGCCCCCGTTTCCAGAACCCCACCGAACCCGCCACGGAGGGGACCTTCGACCAAGGCGTGGGCATCGCCGAGCTGGTGCGCTGCGATGACACCGCGACGTGCGAGTCGGGGGAAATGCAAAAGCTGAAGCAGAGCGCGCTGGCCGTCGACGGCTACGGCGGGCTCCTCGTTGACGGCTTCGAAGGCGTGGGCGTTGGCGATCTCGACAGTCGGATCACCCGTGGCGAGATCGAGACTTTTCGTCAGCAGCTTGAGGAAGCGGCGCAGGGCGGTCCCGCGCTGAGCCAGTTCTCTGGCCCCGAGCAAGTCATCGAGCAGTACCAGAGCGTGCTCGGTCTGGAGCTGAAGATGCAGGAGCTGCATCAGGAGCAGGAGCAGGAGCAGGCGCTGGCGTCGCAGATTGACGACGTTGCGACCGACGCGGGTGGCGCGCGAATTGGCAACAGCGACGGTCGACTGAGCGCGGAAGAGCTGCAGGCCTTCGTGGACCGCCGTCAGGGGCTCACTGACCAGCAGTCGCAGGCGCAGAACGAGATTCTGCTCCCGCTCGCGGACCGGCTTGTCTCGCGACTTAAGGCGCACGAGTCGCCTAATCCCTTCACGGAGTTTCAGCTCGCGGCGTCGCCCATTGGCGTGGCCCGCGATGGCGGTTGAGAAGCAGGTGCCGGCTGAGAGCACGTACAACCAAGAGCAGCTCAAGGAGTTCATTGAGCGACTCCGTGACCAGGCAGGCTCGGGCCAGGCGCCCAAGGGTCTGAAGGTTGGGAACGACGTGAAGTCGAACCCAGAGCTTGCGAAGTACTTCGAGGATGAGGCCTTCACTGCACTTCCGCTCGATTTCGTCGCGGCTCCGCAGCAGCTCACCGCCGCCGAAGTGGATCTCCTCCTCGAAGCACCCAGCGTGCGCAGTGACGTGATTGGCTTCGCCGAGAAGGTCGTGCTGGGCGATTCGGGAATGACGTTCAGCCTCACGCCTGGCGGGGTAAATTTGTTGATGGATGCGGTGATGAATCAGGATCCGGTTACGGGGAAGGGGATCGCGGATCAGCTCGCTGATGCGTTCAGCGTCGCGCACCTGCCCTAAAGGTTGCTAGGAAGCGACGGCGAGTTGGGGCTGCGTTTGATCGAGGGCCGCGAGGCAGTCGTTCAGCCCGCCGGTCTGGTTGAGTGTATTGCGCAGGTCGATGCCGCCAGGGAGTGAGCCGAAGTAGCCCATGAGGTGACGGCGAATGCACTGCACGCCGTTGTTCTCCCCGCGAGCTTCC
>JBQTKE010000577.1:0-7850 GCA_052386435.1 Myxococcaceae bacterium | reverse complement strand
CCGACGCGGGCGTCGTGACGGTTCAGGTTCAACCCTGGGGACCACCGCTCGCCCCGTTCGCAGCCGGAGTGAGCGTCGTTCAAGCCGCGGGGACCACCGGCAATTACACGCGCGCCGCGGGCCACGTCTGTGAGGTCTCCGCGGGTTTCCCTGGAACGACCACGCAGTGGCAAGCGAGCACCGGCTCCGTGTCGGGCGTTCAGCTTCGGGTCAACGGCCAGCCTCTTCCGCAGACAGGGCAGACCCTTCAAGTCGTGTCGACGGACACCTGCGCGGCGGGGACGGTTCAAGTGACGGCGACGAATCAGACGAACAGCGTCAGCGGACCCGTCGCGGCTTTCGCGATCGAGATCCAAGCCGCCCCGCGCCCGCTCGCGGATGCCGGATTCACCTTGAGCGCCGGGTTCGCGCAAGGTGAGATCTCGGGAAGCACCGACGTGCCGGGGTTAGACTGCGTGGCCGATCGGAACCTCTCTGTCGATCTTCGCGTCGAGCGCTCTGCGCAGGTCGTCTATCGAGAGACAGCGAGGCCGCTCGGCGCGTATTCGCTGTCCGGCGTTCCCCTCAACTGCGCGGGAGATCAAGTCGACGTGGTCGCCGCGTTGAGCGCGAATGGCACTGCGTCCGGCAAGACCGCTCGAGTGACACTGCCTATTCCCTCTCAGCCTGTAGGGCTGGTGGGCTTCGCGGCGCAGCCATTGATCGCCAAGTGCGGAGAGACCGCCAAAGGAGCAGTGGCGCTGGAGACCGGCTCCTTTTGCGCGACGCCCGCCTTCTCATTGAGGCCGACGCCGGGAGAGTTGGGCGTGCAGGTTCGTGTTCAACAGGCAGAGGGTGGCACGTTCCTGATCGAGACAGAATCGACAGAGCTCGACGCGCTCCTCGGCAAGACGGCGTCGCTGGTCGCCTTCGCGGACGGAGGCATTGGCAACAGCGAGGAGCTCCCGGTGAGCGTCGATTTCACCGCGGATCCTTTCCTGCGCGTGAAGCGTCGAGCGTCGAGCGTCGTCGTGAGCAGCAGCGCGCCGGTGACGTACACAGTCGAGCTCACCAACACCACCGACTGCGACGTGTCCAAGGTCACGTACAAAGAGTTGCTCAACGGTCGTCGCTACGTAGAAGGCTCCGCTCGAGTCGACGGAGCAGCGCCGACCGCGACCAGCTCAGGTGACGCGCTGACAGTGGCCGCGATCTCCATTCCGGCGCGACATACTGTTCGCGTCTCGTACTCCGCCCGAGTGCTGCCGTTCGCGAGCGCCCAGCAGACCGGCGAGGCGTTCATCGGCGGGACACTCATTTCGATGCCAGAGACCACCGAGGCGAGCAGCGGCTGCGGGTGTCAAACGCCGGGAAATCAACTGGTGCCATCATTCTTCGCGCTCCTGGTCCTCGTCGCGAGCAAGAGAAGAATGAGTGCCGCTAGAGTCCGAAGCTGATCCGTCGTTGCTTCCCGTCTTCGCGGCGCTCCTCGAGCAACCCAAGCAGCTCCAGTCCGTGCAGAGTCGCGAGCACCTCACGCTCCGTCAGATCCACAAGAGCGAGTAGATCCTCGACCGTCTTCGTCCCATCCGCGTACGCGAGCAGCTTGGCCTGTTCCCCAGAGAGCGCGATCTCGTGAAGCTGGTAGGGCGGATCCACCGATGGAAAGAGCTTCCGCGATCGACCCACCTTCTGGCGCAGCGACACCAACGTCTCCGTCTTCGCCACTCCCTCCATGATCAAGTTTCCGGGGAAGAGGGAAATCGGCTCAGGAGCAGGGACCGGCTTGGAGACGAACGCGTACTCACCGTCCTTCCACCAAAACGTCATCCAGATGATCTCTTTGACGTGCTCGACGATCAGCCCGCGCTTGCGCTTCTCGTCGAGCAGACCCAGCTGGACCATCGCGTCGCCGCTCTTGAGATTCTGCTCCTTGGCGAGACTTGAGACGGACGCCAAGTCAAATTCACCGAGCACGCCTTGGCGTAGGCAGAACGCGGAGAAGCGGTCCTTCGACAAATTGGAGCCCGCGTAGATTGGCTCGCCGCGATCAAAAAAGATGATCTTCTGAGCTTGCCCCTGCTTGAGCCGCAGCTCGCCGCGGTGCTTCGCCTGGTAGTAAGCCGTGAGCAGTCGCGGCACCGAGGTCGTGCTCAGATCTCCTGAGGTCTGGGCGATGGGCGTCTTTGAACGCGGAGCCGCGGGCGCGTCCCAGTTTCGTTTCCTCTGCTCAATCGGCAGCGCGCTGTCAGACGTCCGCTGAGAAGGCTCGGGAGGAGAGGGCACCCCTTCATTGAGCTCCGCGAAGCTCTCTTCGATTCGATGCTCATCCGTCTTGGGCGCAGGCGTGAGCGCGTGGACCTTCACCTTCGACTCAAGGGGCGAAGGCCGCGGTCGCTTCGTGGATGGAATCGGCGGCGGCATGTAGTGGCTCGGCAACTCTCGCCGTACCGTGAGCTCGTCCTCACCCGGCTCATCCTCTTCCCAGGGCGCGCGCAGAGGCACCGCGATCTTTGGAAGCGGGTGGGCAGGGCGCGTCGGCGGAGCGTTGGTCAGCGTGTCCAAGAGCAGATCGCCACCACTGTGCTCATCTTCCAGGGGGTAGATCTCCTCCAAGCCCTCTTCACTCTCCGGCTGAACGGGACCACCCGTGAGCTCGTCGATCCGATCCAGCAGCGCCTTCAGCTCGAACGGCTTCTCGAAGAACCCCTTCACGTCGTAGATGCGGCGGGCCTCTTCCGCGAAGCGGTCACCTTTGTACACCCCGCTCATCACCAGCGAGGGGATGTTGCGCTGCTTCAGCTCCGCCAGCACCTCACCGCCGCGCATGTCCGGAAGGAGCAGATCCACCACCGCGCAGTCGAAGGCACCGCCGACGAGAGATGCAAGGGCAGCGCGGCCGAGCAAAGCCTCCGTCACCTCGTGTCCTCGCCCCCGCGCCGCGGAAGCAATGAGGGAGGCGAGCTCCGCGTTGTCCTCGACGACGATCAGTCGCGCCATTTCGAGCGCGACGAGCATAGCATTCGCCCATGCGTGTTCAGGGCTTTCACCATCTCGCCATTCAAGTTCGTGACCTCGAGCGCACGGCGGCATTCTACCGACAGGTGGTCGGTATGCCGGAGCAGGTGCGGCACACCCGTCCAGACGGCTCGGTGCGCAGCATCTGGCTGACACTCCCCACCGGAGCGTTCCTCGCGCTGGAGCAGGTCACTGGCTCGCCCCCCGAGGCGCCGCCGTTCTCACATGAGCAGCCCGGTCTTCACGTGCTGGCGTTCGGAATTTCACGCCAGGACCGGCCCGCTCTGCTCAAGGAGCTGGAGGCGATGAAGATCCCCATCGTGAAGCAGACGCGGTGGACGGTGTACGTCCAAGACCCAGAGGGCAACCGGATCGGCTTTAGCCACCATCCGGAAGATCCGCTCCCTGAGCTGTAAGCGCTATCCTTGCGAGGCAACTCAAAGCCGCAACTCATCCCTGAGGCTACAAGCGCCGACGATGCGTCTGGGCGATCTCCTCCTCACAGAGCAGCTGGTGTCGCCCGAGGCTCTGAATGAGGCCCTCGAAGCCCAGGTCGTGCACGGCGGTCGTTTGGGCACGAACCTCCTCGAGCTGGGGCTGATCACCGAGAAGGATCTCAGCCGTTCGCTCGGGCGCGCCTACCACACCGCCTTTGCCTCTGGCGAGATGAAGCCGGATCCGCACGCGTTGATCTTGCTCACGAAAGACTTCTGCGACGAGCGCGACGTGGTTCCCATGCGCGTCGAGCCCACCCGGCTCACGCTCGCGGTGATCAACCCGGGAGATCTGGCGACGTTCGACGAGGTCGCGTTCAAGACGGGCAGGGTGGTGACGCCCGTGCTGATTCCCGAGTTCCGGATGAATCAGATGCTCCGCCGCTACTGCGGAGCCTTCCGACAAGTTCGCGCCATCGACATGAGCGCGGCGAAGCCGAAGAACGCAGACGCTCAGAAGCTCGCGCCTGTGGAGTCCGCGGATCTGATGTCGGAAGAGGAGTTCCAGAGCGTCTACGCGAAAGCCCTCTCGGGCGGCGCGCTGGATGACGCCGACGATGATGTGATCGTCGGCGTGGAGATCGTCGAGCCGCCGCACATCGAGCTCTTGCCTGAAGAGGTGGTGCCGCCGCGCGCACCGCCACCGGCGCCGCCGCCCGCGAAACCCGTCTCGCGTCAGGTGGAGGAGAAGCCGATCCTCCCGCTGACCTTCCCGCAGGCACAGCAGCAGCTCTCGGCCTCAGAGGATCGAGAAGAGATCGCCCGCACCGTCTTGAGCTTCGCGTCGACCAAGTGGAAGCGCGCGCTGGTGCTCTCGGTTCAAGGGAGCCTCGTCACCGGCTGGCACGGCGTGGGTGTGGGCGTGCAGATGTCCGGCGTGCGTCGCATCGCGGTGGCGTTGCGCGGTCAGGCCACGCTCAAGCTGGTGCGCGACACGCGGTCTCACTACATCGGTCCGGTGAAACGCGACGCGGGCATGGACGGGTTCTACAAGCTGCTCGGCGGCGACTATCCCAAGACCGCGGTATTGCTGCCGCTGCTCGTGCGCCGCAAGGTCGTTCACATCCTGTACGTGGACAACGGCCCGTCGAAGCTCACGCCGCCGGATATTGGCGAGTTGCTCATCCTGGGCCAAAGCGTGGCGCGCTCGTACGAAGTGCTGCTGCGTCGTCACACCGCGCACTGAGCGCCTGCTCTGTCCCTCGCGAGCTTGCTCACTGCGTCTCGACGTTGAAGTAGAGCTGTTCGTTCGCGCGCACCGAGAACGCCTGCTGCCACTTCGCCTTGCCGACGGTGACCAGGATTTGGTGTCTGCCTTCAAAGAGCGAGACCGCGCGCGGGAGCGGAGCCTTTCCTACCGGTCGCGCGTCCACGAAGATCTGCGCGCCCGGCGGAGCGCTCACGGTCACGAAGCCTTTGGCCAGCTGCACCCGTTCAGTCGTCTTCGCGCCGTCGCGGATCACCACGGTGCGGTTGGTGTTGATCCCCTTGTTCTTGTCCACGAGCTGAACGAGGTATTTGCCCGACGGCAGCGGAATGTTGATCGGACTTTGTCCGTAGCTCTGACCCGCGATGCTCACCTCGACGTCCGGGTCCACGTCCAAGGCGAGCGACGAAATCTCGCGGGCAGACGCGGGAGCAGACGGCGCGGCGGGAGTCGGAGTCGGAAGCGCGGCGACCGGATCCTCTTCAGGCGGTGGGGGCGCGGAGGAGGGTGGAGGCGGCGTGGGCTGAGTCACCGCAGGCGCCGGCTTCACCAACTCCTTCGGCTTGCGCGACGGTCGCGCGATCATCAGCACCAGACCAATCACCACCACCGCGCCAATGCCGAAGGGAATGAAGCGGCGGGCGGGTTTCTCGGTCTTGAAAAGCTCGCTGCTGTCCGTCAGCGGGGCCGGACGAGACGAGTTGTCCTGCACCGGGGCGGGACGTGGCGCGGGAGCAGCCGCGGCCCTGGGTCGAGCGGGCGGGGGAGGCGTGGGCGTTCGATGCGTCGTCGCGCCTGGCGTCGGCCGGCCATTCGAACTGGTCGAAGCGGCGGCCCACTGTGACCGCGCGAGATCCGCGATCCCTGCGTCGATCTCTCGCCTCCGCGCGGTCCGTGAGGAGTGCGTCTCCGGGAAATGCTGGTTGAGAAACGCGGCGACATCTGCTTGCGCGGGCAGGGTCCCCACCGCGTCTTGAATCGCCTCGCGCAGCTCCAGTGGATTGGCGTAGCGCTCCTGCGCCTTCTTCGCGGTCGCCTTCTCAATCACCTTGAACAGTGTCGCGGGCAGCTCTGCTTCAGGTAGAGCGGGCAGCGGCTTGGTCACGACAGCCCGCTCGAAGTCCGCGTCCGCGTCCGCGGCGAAGGCGACCGTTCCACTGATGCATTCGTGCAAGAGCAAGCCAATGAGGAACACGTCGGTCTGTGGAAGAATGTTGCTGCGTCCGCCGATGATCTGCTCCGGGGTGGCGTGGTTCCGTCGACCCGCCACGCCTTTCCCGCTGAGCTCTTTCGGCGCCACGCTCAGCGCGCCGTAACCGGAGACCTTGGTCACGCCCAGAAAGGAGATCAGCAGCGTCTCCGGCCGCAGCTCGCCATGGATCAACGGCGATCCATCATCGTTGCCAGCCAAGTGCGCGAAGTGCACGCCGGTCGCAGCGTCCGCGGCGATGCGCGCGGCCAAGCGGAAAGGGAGCTTGCCGGCGGTATCGAGGATCTTCCGCAGCGACTCGCCGTCAGCGAACTCAGTGATGCGAGCGTGACCGTCTTCCAGCGACGCGAAGCCGTGCACCTTGAGGATGTTCGGATGATCGAGCGTCGCCGCGTGCTCCGTTTCGCGGCGAATTTGGCTGATCACCTCAGGCTTGCCGAGCGCGTCTTCCGGAACCCAGACCAAGACGATGGGCCGCGCGATCCCGTTCTGCGCGACTTCGAGCCCAAGAAACGCGCGGCTGCCCTCACCAGCGAGGACCGGTCCGAGCGGTTGATAGCGCAGAGGTAACGGAGCCATTCACCCGAGACTGTAAATGCCCAGGCGTCCGTCTCAAAACGGCAAGGTGAGGTAGTACCCCGCTCTTCCGCGCCGAACCAGCAGCAGGACGCTCTTGGTCGAACGCGAGCTCAAGATGCCTTCGCGGAAGACCTCCAGCGACGCCATGGGCTGGTTGTTGAGGCGCAGAATCACATCCCCCGGCTCCAACCCGGCACGGCTGGCTGCCGAGCCCGGGCGCACCTGCGAGATGATCATCCCGCCGCCGCTGCCCTTCACCCGGATGCCCAGCCGATCCCACGCCAAGCGCTCCGCGAGCCGGGTGGGAAATTCCACGGGAGTGACCGTAACTTGCCGCAATTGCCCGTCTCGGAAGACGTTGAGCCCGAAGGACGCTTTCGCGGTGTAGCCCTTCATCCGGACATCGAAATCCTCCACGTCTTCCACCTGCGCGCCGGACACATCCGAGATGATGTCGCCCCGCTGTAGCCCCGCTTTCTCCGCCGGACTGCCGGGATCGACGTTCGCGATCAGCACGCCGTAGCTGCGGTCCCAACCCAGGTTCCGCGCCAACCCGGGCGTGAGCTGCTGCGTCTCCAGACCCACCCACGCCGGACGCACCTTTCCGTACTGGGTGAGCTCGGTGACGATGCGCCGCACCTTGTCCGCCGGAATGGCGAACCCAATCCCCTGCGCGCTGGCGAAGATCGCCGAGTTGATGCCGATGATTTCGCCGTCGATATTGAGCAGTGGTCCGCCGGAGTTGCCGGGATTGATCGACGCGTCCGTCTGCACGAAGTCGTTGAAGACGCGGTTGTCCGCTTTGACGCTGCGGCCAGTGGCGGAGACCACGCCCACCGTCACCGTCTTCTTCAGACCGAATGGACTCCCAATCGCGATCACCTTCTCGCCAATCATGAGATCCGCGCTGGTGCCCAGCTTGGCGGTGGGAAGCGGTGTCTTCGACCCCACCCGAAGCACCGCGAGATCGTTGTCGGCATCGCTGCCGCTGACCTCGGCATCCAGCTGGCGTCCGTCCGCCAGCACCACGTGAATCGCCGAAGCGCCGCGAATGACGTGCTCGTTGGTCACAATGACGCCGGACGCATCGATGATCACGCCGCTGCCCAAGCCTTGAACCGTCTGCTGCCGCCGCTCGCCGCGACCTCCGAAGAACTCCTCCAGAAACGGATCGAGCCCACCGCGAAAGCGCTGCTCCACCACCTGCTCGGTGCCGATGTAGACGACGGCGGGCGAGACGCGCTGAACCACGTCCACCACCGCATCTCTTCGACGCGCAAGATCCGCGAGCAGGTGGTGGAGCAGCGCTTTCGCGGTGGGCTCGATCCGTTTCTGGAGGAGTTCTTCGGAGGTCGCGGCGAGC
>JBQTKE010000576.1:0-4328 GCA_052386435.1 Myxococcaceae bacterium | reverse complement strand
TGAGGTCGACGTCTAGCGCTCTTACAAAACCGTCACCAACGTCGATGAGGCTGATCCCGATAACCAAGGGATCAGCCTTTTTTCGGAGAGACACATGACCGGCATCAACCGCTCGATTCTGCCTTCCGTCGTCGAGCTTCAGGCTCAGGGCGGCAAGCTCCGGGCTAAAGATCTCAAGGCGTTGGTGGACGAGGCGCACGCGCAGAACGGTGAGAAGGTAAGCGACCTCAACAAGCTCCTAATTGGCGATTTCGTGGCCTCTCGCGTTCGCAAGGGCAAGGCGACGGACAACGTCGTCGACGAGTACGAGGAGCTGGTGAAGAAGGAAGGCTTCCCTTCTTTGGGCGCGCTCGACGCGAGCATCAGCGGCGGGGCGTAGGCCGGGTTACCCTGGGGCGATGAACTCCTCGCTCTACGTTCGACAGCTCGCGGTGGGACCGATGAAGAACTTCGTCTACCTCTTGGGGTCGGCGAACGCTTCTGAGGTCGTGGTCATGGACCCGGCTTGGGATGTTGACGCCATCGACGCCGCGCTTCGCGAGGACGGAAAACGTCTCGCGGCCGCGGTCGTTTCGCATTCCCATCATGATCACATCAATGGACTTCCGGAGCTGCTTCGCCGGCACGACGTCCCGGTCTACGCGCAGAAGGAGGAAGTGGAGTTTTCTCCGGAGCTGCGGCGGTTGGGCGGGGTGAAGGCGCTGAGCTCAGGTGATTCGGTCAAAGTCGGTCCGGTCTCCTTCAAGGCGCTGCACACGCCAGGACATACGCCGGGCTCGCAGTGTCTCCTCTGCTGTGACGACGCGCTGGTGACGGGAGACACGCTCTTCGTTCACGGCTGCGGCCGCTGCGACATGAAGGGCGGCGACCCCGAAGCGATGCACCGCAGCCTGACTCAAGTGATCATGCGGCTACCGGATGAGACGCGAATGATGCCGGGGCATGACTACGGCGAAGTGCCGGTGTCGAGCATCGGCGCGGAGAAGCAGGGTAATCCGTACTTTCAGTTTCCGGACCTCGCGTCGTTCGTGGCGTTTCGGATGCGCCCGCGAAAGTGAGGGGCCTCGACAAGGGTCGTTTGGCCTCAAGACCGGTTTTGCAGCGGCTTGACCGCGGGTAGTCGAATTCCGGGCTCACGGGTTCTGCGTACCGAGAGGGCAGCGCACCCGAAGACAATAAACAGCGCGATCAGACTCCACAGTCCGGCCCAGATGATGGAAGGGACATGGGTGGCGCGCGCGATAATCCCCGCATCGCTCTGCGCTCGGGTGGCGCTGATCCAGAGGTCGTCGCGCAGATCCATCAGGGTGTAGAGCATGGAGAAGGCGGCGAGCAGGAGGTTCACCGTGTCCACCGCAGGATCCGGCAGAAAGCGCGAGGCGAGCCCGCAGGCCACGGCGGTGATCAGGCAGAAGAGCAGGGTGAACGAGTCCCCCGCATAAAGCGCGCCCATTGCTGCCAGCCAGACGCAGAACGCCAAGAGGACGCCGCGTCGCGCTCGGAAGCGGAAGGTCGAGATCAGAAGGACGGCACCGACGATCGCGCTGCCGAGATAGCCGGCGGAGGAAACGACGGCTTGGCGAAAGAGACCGGAGGGAAGCAGCGAGAGACATTCTCCGGACTGGGTCGCGGCGATCACCACCCGTTGAACTTCGCCACCCACAATCAACGAGGCCAGCGCGTGACCGGTCTCGTGCATCATTACCACGAGCAGCTTGAGCGGCCAGAGCGCAGGGTGATCCCACAGGACGATGCCCAGCAACACGCAGCCAACAAGGGCAGCGAGCTTGGCGAAATCAAACTGTCCTGGAGGGGCGCGCTTCATCATTTTCCGGCTGGGCAACGGACTCACAGACCTGGGATTCCCGTGGGGCCGCAGAAGACGTCCTTCTCTACGGGCAGAGATCGTTGGGCCCGCCTGGCGTCCCGAGGTTCCCACCATCCGGGGTGTAGGCGCGATCGGCTCGAGCGGGACAGAGCGCGGTCGCGTCGTCATTGAGGGGCGGCTCCATCCGCCTGGGGTCTACTTGAGTGGACACGCCTTCGGTCGTGGTGCTGTACGTGATCTGATCCAGCACCCTACCGTCACGACGCAGGGTGATCGCTCGTGAGCCACCATCGGCCGAAGCGGAGTTGGCAAGGTCGAACGTGAACAGCCCGGAGATCTTGTCGGGAAGGTTTCCATTCACGAGCGGATCCGCGTCGCGGACGATCAGCGCGAAGGCTCCCTCGCCGGGCTGTAGGCAGGTATTGCTGTTGAAGACGGTCTTGCCCGTGGTGTCGTTGACCAGCTCCAGACCGTTGAGATCCACGTTGATCTTAAACAGCACCTCCACCCACTCCTTGCTGCTGTCGACGCCACGCGGGTTGGCCATGAGCTCGGTGATGACCACGTCGCCCACGGTAGGGAAACGGATGTTGCGCGGCTGGCCGGTGGTGGTGTCGATGCACTGGTTGGCGGCGAGCGGCTGCGGGCAAACCTGGTTCACACTCCCCGGCGTGCCCTTGTCCCCGCCGGTGCTGTACGGGGCGGTGCCCGGACAGAAGATCGCGGGATCGTCGTTGAGCAGCTCGTCGCGCTTGTTGTCGTCCAGTTGGAGCGAGGCGCCGCTCATCCCCGCCTTGTAAGTGATGGCGTCCAGCACCACGTCCTTCGCGCGCAGGGTGACGGTCCCGCCGGAGTTGGACAGGATCAGCTTGTGCGTCGCGAGGACGTTGGTGAGCCCGCCGTTGAGTGCGGAGGACGCTTCACGTGCGAGCACCGCGTAGCTGCCCGGTTGAACGTTGAGGCAAGTCGCGGATTGCAGCGAGTTGCTGGGCGTGTTCAAGGTCAAGCCATTCAGGTCGACGTCCGCGGTGGCATACAGCTCGATCCATTCGCCTTTGTCGTCAGCGACCGCCGCGGGATCGGGCATCAGCTCGGTGATCACGAGATCTCCCTGTTGCGGCGCGCGGACGGGGCGACGACCTTTCTCGTCGTTGCACTCCGATGGAAGCGGAGGCAGCTGCTCCCCGTCAGGACAGGGCTCGTTCGAAACACCTGGGCTTCCAAAGGCGCCAGGCAAGGTCTCGAGGGGTGTATTGGAGTCGCAGAACTTCAGCTCACTGTCGTTGACGGTGGCGTCGGGCAGGTAGTTGCCAGTGAAGACGCGCGCGTGCGCGGACTTCGCCGCGCCGGTGTAGATGACCTCGTCGATCTCCTGCGCGCCGCACTTGATCCCGATCCGGCCTTCACTGTTGGGAAGCGCACCCAGCAGATCGCCGTAGCTGGCTCTAACGTGCTTGGGAAGCTCGCCCTCGCGGACGTCGCCCAGCGAGTAATACTCAGCGGGCTCGATCGTGCCGGACTGAAGGAGGAAAGTCTTTTCGGCCGAGCCGTCCGCTCTCGACACGTAGAGAGTGAAGCCGCCGAACGAGATCGCTTCGCCGGTGCCATTGTAGAGCTCCACGTACTCGCGGCCGGTGTCGGCGCCGGGCGGGTCGCTGAGGAACTCGGTGATGACCAGATCTCCCGGCTTACGCACAGAGCAGGTGTCGGTTGTTGGCTGGTTGCTGCGCAAGCATCCGCTCAGCAGCAGCGCTCCGACAAGAGGCAAGAGCTCAATCCGCATGTTGGGTCTCCTCTTCACGCAGGTCTTCAAGCTCACGGGTGGGCGCGATCACCTGCCCCGGCACGCTCACTAGGAGTTGCAGCTTCTCCCGGTTCCACCGCCGGTCGAAGTACTTCGCGACCACGCCACGAACTTGCACGTACTCACCCTTGTTCTTGGCGATTCCTGAAGTCTCGAGCGTCTTCAGGTCAGGAAAGACGACGTCGAAGTCGTTGCCGCTGCTCTTGCTCAACTTCACCAAGGTGAGTCCGCTGGGGGTAGTCCGGATGTCGCTCACCGACCCGAGCAGCACCACAGTCTCTCCCAACTTCTTCTCCATCCGCTCCAGCGCGTCAAAGCGGGTGAGCGCGATGTAGTCTGGGTGCTCTTCCATGCGCTTCTCGAAGCGGGTGATCGCCTCTTCGCGCGCGCTCCACCACTTCAAGCGCTCCTCGTAGTCGTCGTAGTGCTGCTTCGAGGGATCCCAGATGCCGATCTTCCGCGCACGCGCTTCTTCCTGCGCGGCCAGGAACTCTTTGTGGAAGCGACGCGACCGTCCGTACTTCACGAAGTACGGGCTCATCCCCGCGCGCACGCATTCGACGTTGTAGTTGACCCAGTTACCCGGGCTCTTCTCCACCATCAGATAGGCGAGGTAGCGGTTGTAGTAGTCGCGGATCTCCAGCGGGTGATCGCGCTCCATGCGAATCTGACTGACACCTTCGAAGAAACGCTTCG
>JBQTKE010000575.1:0-13331 GCA_052386435.1 Myxococcaceae bacterium | reverse complement strand
ATCAACACTTCTTCCAGATCGCGCACGTAGCGGCGCACGTCTTGGCGTCCCGGCTGAAGCTTGACGATGGGGTAACCCACCAGTTGCCCCGGGCCGTGGTACGTGACGTCTCCGCCGCGGTTCGTCTCGTGGACACTGACGCCCAACCTACGCAGCGCATCCGGCGCGGCGAGGATGTTCGAGGCCTTGGCTCCCCGTCCCAGCGTGAGCACTGGCGGGTGCTCAAGGAGCAAGAGTGTGTCCGGAACCAGCCCCTGAGCGCGCGCCTGACCGTAGAGCCTCTGCAGCGCCAGGCCGTCCTCGTACTCCACCGTTCCCAGCTGCTGAACCACGAGCGAGCCCAATCCGGGCCTATCCTGCTCCATGTCACGTCTCGTTCTTGTTGCGCGTCCGCTTCTTCTTCGGTGCCGGGGCGGACTTGAGAGTCCAGCTCCCCGGAGGGAACCGGTTGATCAACGCCAACAGCTCGTGGCCGCAAACGGGGGAGCGCGCGGCCTCGGATGCCAGCGCCGCCAAGCTGTCCTCGCCCAGCGTGAGCTCCCCATGCCGCGCCTCAACCAGGTTTCGCGCGACTTCTCGAAGGTCAGGCGTTTCAAACTGCGCCACAATCGACAGGTGCTGCGCCAAGTTCTGAGGCAGCCGTCCCACGGTTGCGTCGATCAACGCCTGGCTCGAATAGACCGTCAGGTCGTGATCGTCTTTTGCGAACACCGGGCCGGGAGACAACGGGCGCGCTCGGACCGCGAGGACAAAGGCCCGCGCGCCAAGGATGGAGAGCAGCCGCCGCGCTTGATCAGAAGTCAGTGCTTCGAAACCGTCGATCAAGAGTCGCGCGTCGCTCGAGGGAATCGAACGCAGATTGGAGGCGAGGACGTACTTCCCCTTCCCCGCCCTCGCGAGCGCTTTAAGGTAGGTCGTCTTTCCCGTGCCGGCCGGACCGAAGACGGCGATTGCTCGCGCATCGGTCTCGAGCCCGCGCTCCACCAGCGCACTGGCGGCAGTTTGACCGACCAGATCAAGCCCCTCAAGCGGGGCAGCCGCGGGTTCCGCCTCCATCAAAACCGCCGCGGTCATCGCGGCCAGCGTCTCCGGCTCGGGCGGCAGCGAGCGCGGTTCCGAATGAGCGCCGGAGCCTTTCGCTTTCGCCAGCGCTCGCTCGCCGAAAGACGCGGGCACTGGACGGGGGACCATTCCGGCAGGCGCGGGATCCGCGGAGTCCGCAAGCGCAACAGGGCGCAAGGTTTCGTCTTCAGCGTTCGCGGCCTCCTCCGTGAACCGTTCCATTCGCGTCGCCGTATCCAGTTCCGTCGAATCGTCGAGGTCCGTGGTGAACGGGGTTGACGCTTTGGGCGCCAGACGAACAGCCTCGCGCGGAATCGCCGGCGCCCGAGCAGCGCCCCGCGTCTCTCTCTGCCCCGGAGGGGTCACCGAAACCGCACGCAGCTGAGCGGGAGCATCCACCGGGCCATGTCTCAGCAGCGCCGCTGCCTCCTCAGTGCAACCCGCGCAGACGAACACGCCCGCGGCACCCGCGACAAGGTCTCCCACTTCAGCGCGCGGACGGCAGCAGAACGAGCACCACGCCTGCAACCCGGAAGCGGCGCGCTGAGGCCCGCGGTCGATCAATTTCTTCTCCCGATTTCCCGGCAGCGCCAGCGGATCATCGCGACGGATGTCCGTGTCGACGTCGTCCCGCTCCTGCGCGGTGTCGATCTTATGAAAGGAGTCGAGCACGACGCCGGGAAACACATCCGCGAAGGACGCCTGGGGAGATGACTCCAAACTGCTTACCGCGCTGTCGAGACGTCGCGCGTGGCGCAGCACCGAGAGCGCGCGGGTTGGGTTGCCCGCCGTGGTGTAGAGCTTCACGACCCTCTCGAGCAGCTCTACTGCTCGACGTTTGTCACCCTGGACCTCAGCCTGCTGCGCCGCGCGGAGGTAGTCGCGAACGTCATCCGCCATGGGACGCAGCGTCGCACACTACGGTTTGCGTCGCGAGAGGTAGTCCAACATCTCCGCGCGCTGCTCGCGGATGTTCCAGGGCTCCTCCGCGTAAAGGTCGTCGAACACTGTCTCTGGTGACGGTGCGGGCAGGGCTTCGGCTTGGGCGATCGCCTCGTTGACCTGTCCCAACAGCTTCGTCTTGAGGGCGCCCTCCTGCGCGTCGTCCCACAGCTTGGCCTTCTCCAGCTGGCAGCGCAGGCGATCGAGCGGGTCCCGGGCCTTCCACTCGTCGACCTCTTTCTGATCTCGGTATCGAGTGGGGTCGTCCGACGAGGAGTGCGCGCCCATCCGGTAAGTCTCCGCTTCGATGAGCGTCGGACCTCCACCGGAGCGCGCCTTGTCAACGGCCTCGCGGGTCGCGCCATACACGGATTCGATGTCGTTGCCGTCCACCTTCACGCCCGCGAAGCCATACGCGCTCGCCTTGATCGCGATGGACTCACTGGCGGTTTGAGAAGTCGTCGGCACGGAGATCGACCAGTGGTTGTTCTGACAAACGAACACGACCGGCGCCTTGAAGACGCCCGCGAAGTTCATGGCTGTATGGAAGTCCGCGGAGGAGGTCGCGCCGTCACCCAGATAGGCCAGCACCACCGTGTCTTCCTTCTTCAACTTCGCCGCCCAGGCCGCGCCCACCGCTTGAGGCAGCTGGGTGCCTATACAGGATCCCCAGCTCACCTGGTTCACCGTCTTGGACGCGTGGTGTGACGGCATCTGTCGACCCTTGGTGGGATCGCCGGAGTTGCCGAAGACCTGGCTGATGTACGGCGCCAACGGATAGCCGCGCAGCAACATCGCCGCGCCTTCACGCAGCGCGGGGAAGATCCAATCGCTGGGACGAAGCGCGAACGCGCTGGCCAAACACGCCGCCTCCTGTCCGGTGCACGCGCCGTAGAAACCGATCCGTCCCTGACGCTGCAGCGTCATCATCCGTTCGTCGAGCGTGCGGATGAGCATCATCGCGCCGTAGAGCTCTTGCAGCTGCGACCCGGACAACGACGTGCGCTCCGTCTTGCGCAGCTGGGAAACGTTCGACTTGGTCGCGACCATGCTTAGACCAGCTCCAGGAAGAGAAGCTCGGGCTGCTCCAGGTACTTGATGAGCTCGTAGGTGAACTCCGCGCCCAGCGCGCCGTCGATGACGCGGTGATCGAACGAGAGCGACAGGTACATCATCTCGCGCACCACGACGTCGTCGTCTTTCACGACTGGACGCTTGCGCATCTTGTGGACGCCCAGAATCGCGACCTCAGGGTGGTTGATGATCGGCGTGGCGAAGAGACCGCCCGTCTGACCCAGCGAGGTGAGGGTGAACGTCCCGCCGGTGAGGTCTTCCATCTTCAACTTGCGATCCCGCGCAGCGTTGGCCAGACGGTTGATCTCAGTGGAGAGCGCGCGAATCGGCAGCTGGTCCACGTGCTTGATGACCGGGACCGTCAGTCCTTCATCCGTCGCCGCCGCGATGCCCAAGTTGTACTCGCCGCGGACGACGAGCTCCTGCTTCGCTTCATCGAAGTTGGAGTTGAGCTCCGGGTACTTGCGCAGCGCCGCGACCAGCGCCTTGCAGATGAAGGGCAAAAACGACAGCTTCGTCTTATCTCCCGCGGCGGCGAGCGACTCGTTGATCCGCTTGCGAACGTTCACCAACTCCGTCACGTCCATCTCCTCAACGAAGGTGTAGTGCGGCGCGGTGAACTTCGACTTCACCATCTTCTCAGCGATCTTCCGGCGCAGCCCTTTGAGCGGGATCCGTTGATCCGCGACGCTGGCGACCAGCGAACGCGCAGCGATAGAACGACCGGTGGCCACTGCACCGTTTCCAGATCCAACCTCGAGCGCCGCCACCACGTCCGCCTTGGTGACGCGCCCCTGCGGACCGCTCCCCGCGATGCCGGCGAGATCCAGATTGTGCTCGCGCGCCATTCGACGCGTGACCGGAGTGGCCAGCACCTTGTTGCCCTCCCCTGCCGGCGCGCGTGCAGTCGGAGCGGCGGCACGGGCCTCGGGCGCAGCAGGTGCGGTCGCCGCAGCAGCCGGAGCGGAGGCCACCTTTGCAGACGCATCCAGCTCCAACGTCACCAGCGTGTGGTGAACCTTGGCGATCTCCCCTTCACCGCCGTGGGTGGAGACGACCTTCCCCGCCTTCGGGCTCGGGATCGTCACCGTGGCCTTGTCGGTCATCACCTCCACCAGGGGTTGATCTTCCGCGACCGCGTCGCCAGCCTTCACCAGCCACTTGACGATCTCGCCCTCGACCACACCTTCGCCAATGTCGGGCAGCTTGAATTCGTAGGTCGCCATGGAGGGGTGCCTGCTTTGTTGAGAGAGAGGGTTGGTTTTTTTAGGCCACGAACTGCGCGGTCTGGTGAATGCCTTCGAGGATTCGAGGCGCCAGCGGGAGGTACTCGTTCTCCAGCGTGAACGGGAACGGCGTGTCCCAGCCCGTGACGCGCTTCACAGGTGCTTCCAGGTGAACGAAGCAGCGCTCTTGAATGAGCGCGGAGATCTCGGCGCCGAAACCGCAGGTGCGCGCGGCTTCGTGCACCACCACCACGCGGCCCGTCTTCTTGGCGCTCTCGGTGATGCAGTCGATGTCCAGCGGCCAGAGCGTGCGCACATCGATGAGCTCGCAGTCCACCCCGCGCGACGCAGCGTCTTCCACCGCTTGCAGCGCCTCGTGAACCATGGCACCCCAGGCAATGACGGTGAGCCCCTTCCCTTCTCGCAGCACTTTCGCCTTGCCGAGGGGAATCTCGTAGTCACCTTCGGGAACTTCACCCTTCGCCGCGCGGTACACCCGCTTCGGCTCCAGGAAGAGCACCGGATCGTTCTGACGGATCGCGGAGAGCAACAGCCCCTTCGCGTCGTACGGATTCGATGGACACACCGCCTTCAAGCCTGCGGTGTGGATGAACAGCGATTCCGGGCTCTGAGAGTGGTAGTGGCCGCCCTTGATGCCGCCGCCCACCGGGGTCCGGATCACCATGGGACAGGGGTACTGACCGCCCGAGCGGTACCGCATCTTCGCCAGCTCATTCGTGATCTGATCGAACGCCGGAAAGATGAAGTCAGAGAACTGAATCTCCGGAACCGGTCGCAGCCCATTGAGCGACATACCAATCGCCGCGCCGATGATTCCGCCCTCGGCGAGCGGAGTGTCGATCACCCGTTCCGGACCGAACTCTTCGTAAAGACCTGCGGTCGCGCGGAACACGCCGCCGAACTTGCCCACGTCTTCGCCGAGCACGATGACCCGAGGGTCTCGCTTCATCTCGACGCGCAGCGCATCGTTGATCGCTTGGAGGAGGTTGAGGGTGGGCATAGGAACTTTCTGAACTCAGTCGGTGCGTTCGCGCTCCATCAAGCCCTTCATGAAGAACTCGGCGGCGCGGTAGCTGGAGCGAACGAGAGGGCCTGCGGCGACATAGAGGAAGCCCATCGACTGCGCGAGCTTCTGGTACTCCTCGAACTTGGAGGGGGTGACGAAACGCTCCACGCGCAGGTGGTACTGCGAAGGCTGAAGATACTGACCGAGCGTAAGCACGTCGACGCCCACCTTGCGCAGATCCTTGAAGCACTGCTCCAACTCTTCATCCGTCTCGCCCAAACCGACCATCACCGAGCTCTTCGTGTAGAGCTTCTCAGGACGCTGTTTGTGGTAATGCAGGACGTTCAGCGATTGGGCGTAGGTCGCACGGCGATCTCGAACGCGTGGAGTCAGCCGCGCCACGGTCTCCACGTTGTGCGCGACGACGTGAGGCCGGGCGACCGCAACCGTGTCCAGACTCTGCTCCACGCCCTGGAAGTCAGGGATGAGCACTTCGACGATCGTCTTCGGGCTCTCACGGCGGAGCGCGGTGATCGCGGCGGCGAAGTGAGCGGCGCCCCCGTCGGGCCGGTCATCGCGGTTCACCGAGGTCACCACGATGTACTCGAGCGACATCTCCTTCACCGCGAGCGCCAGGTTCTCCGGCTCCTGCGGATCGAGCGGCGGGGGTGCACCGACTTTCACATGGCAGAAGCGACAAGCGCGGGTGCAGACCTCGCCCATCAACATCACCGTGGCAGTACCGCCGCCCCAGCACTCCGCGATGTTCGGGCAGCGCGCTTCTTCGCAAACCGTCGCCAGCTTCGTTTTCCGGACGATCCCTTTGACACGTTCGTAACCTTCACCCCGAGGCAAACGAACCTTCAACCACTCAGGTTTGCCCTGGGTTTCAGTGACTTGCGGAAGGGGGAACCGGTCCGGAGTGGCCATGCTTGCTGCGGGTGTAACGGCGCGGGGAAACCCGGTCAAGAGGCCGGCCCGGCAACGCAAGGTGTCAGGGATTTATGGGCGTCGAGAGAAGCGTCGAGCGCGGTGTCGGTCCTGAACTCTAAGTTGCGCTCCATGAACCGCAAGGGACACCCCAAAGTCGCCTGTTCCATCTGACTTCGACCGTCCGGCGAGCCAGTTCGTGCGTTGAAAGATTCGTCGCCGGAACCCGCGGGCCGCTTCTTCGCAAGGCACGGAAACAAAAAAGAAGGCGGCGCGAAGGAGACTCACCCACCCGCGCTGCCGATATCCGCGCAGGCTCTCGAGACGCCGTCTTAGATGTGAATCGCGTGGCCCAGAGTCGCCTCCGCGGCTTCCCGCATGATCTCGGAGAGCGTGGGGTGCGCGTGCATGGTCTGCGCGATCTCTTCTGTGGTGGTCTCCAGCCGCAGCGCCACGCAGGCCTCGGCGAGCAACTCCGTCGCGTGCGGACCCACCAGGTGAATGCCGAGCACCTCGTCGTATTTCTTCTCGGACACGACCTTCACCATCCCCAGGCCTTCGTCGGAGATGGACGCCTTGGTGATCGCGCTGAAGGGGAAGACGCCGGTCTTCACGTCGTAGCCGCGCTCCTTCGCCTTCTTCTCGGTCAGACCGACGGACGCGACCTCCGGATAGCAGTACGTCGCGGACGGCACACGATCGTAGTTGATGGGCTGGGGATTCTTCCCGGCGATGTGCTCCACCGCGAGGATGCCTTCGCTGGACGCGACGTGCGCGAGCATGGGCGTGGGGACGATGTCGCCGATGGCGTAAACGTTCGCCTCGGTGGTGCGCATCATGTTGTCCGTCTTGACGTAGCCGCGGTCCAACTTGATGTTGGTCTTGTCCAAGCCGCAGTCATCCGTGACCGGAGCGCGACCGACGGCAGAGAGCAACAGCTCCGCTTCAATCGTCTTGGTCTCATTCCCCTGCTGCATCGTCACCTTCACGCCAGAGTCGGTGACCTGAACGGTCTCCACCTTCGCGCCGATCATGAAGTTGATCTTCCGCCGCTTGTAGATCTTCTCGATCTCCTTCGAGCAGTCCTCGTCTTCGATGGGCAGCAAGTGCGGCAGGTATTCGACGACGGTGGTCTCCGCTCCGACGTGGTTGAAGACGGACGCGAACTCCATTCCGACCGCGCCGGCGCCCAGGACGATGAGGCTCTTGGGAACCTCGGGCAGCTCGAGGATCGAGTCCGAATTGAGGACGCGTTTGTGATCCACCTTCACGTTCGGTAACGACTTGGGGACGGAGCCGGTGGCGAGAATGATGTTCTTCGTCTCCAGCACCTGCTTGCCAGACTCGAGCGTGACCTCGACCTTCCCCTTCCCCGCGATGCGGCCGTGGCCCTTCACCACGGTGACCTTGTTCTTCTTCATCAAGAAGTCGATACCATTGGCCCCCTTGGTCACCACGTTGCCCTTGTGCTTCAACGCCTGCGCCCAGTTGATCGCCGGGTCCTTCAGATCGACGCCGAACTTGGAGGCTTCAAGCACGTGGCTGTACAGCTCGGCCGTCCAGAGCAACGACTTGGTGGGGATGCAGCCGCGGTGAAGGCAGGTGCCGCCCAGCCGCTTGTCGCGTTCGACGATTGCCGTCTTCAGGCCCAACTGCCCCGCGCGGATGGCGGCCACGTAACCGCCGGGACCGGAACCGATGATCCCCACGTCGAACGTCTCAGCCACGAACAGCCTCCCAAGGTGGAAATGAGGGGCTGATAACGCTCGCTCTCCGACCAATCAAGGATTTAAGACCGCGCCTGGCATGCGCAGACGTTTCCCCCTTCGGACACTTTTGCTGATGGTCGCGGCATTGATTGCCTTCGGCCGTTTGTGGTTTGCCACCCATTCCGCGGACGAGATCCCCGCGTCGTCGGCAATGACCATCGAGCTCGCGCCCACCGCGGACGGAGGCTGAAGCGATGCAAGACGTGATCGTGATTGGCGGCGGCATCATGGGCTGCGCGGTGTCCTTCCGCCTGGCTCAACGCGGCCTCTCCGTCACGGTGCTGGAGCGATCCATTCCCGGCGCAGAGGCCTCGAGCGCCGCGGCCGGAATGCTCGCGCCTCAGATGGAAGCCAAAAGCCCAGGCCCGCTGCTCGATCTGTGTCTGCGAAGTCGCGCGCTCTTCGGCGCGCTCGCGGACGAGTTGAAGGAGCTCACGGGTATCGACGTGGGCTACGTACGCAGCGGCATTCTCGACGTGGCGTTGGAAGAGAACGCTTTGCATGGACTGGAAGCCGCGGTCGCCTGGCAACGCGCGCACGGTCTGAGGGCCGAGCTGCTGTCGACCGACGCTGCCCGGGAGCTCGAGCCACAGCTGAGCCCACGCGCGGCAGGCGCTGCGTACTTTCCAGACGATCACCAAGTCGATAACCGGTTGTTGGTGCGCGCGCTGTCGATGGCCGCGGCGAAGGTCGGCGGTCGTCGTCAGACCGGCCTCGTGCGTGGGCTGCGAACGCAAGGCGACACGGCCTCTGGCGTGGATCTGGATGGAAGCGCCCTCGAAGCGCCCTCGGTTGTGCTGGCCGCCGGTTCGTGGTCGTCACTCGTGCCCGGCACTCGCGTGGAGCCGTCGGTGGTTCGCCCCGCGCGAGGCCAGATGCTGCAGTTTCAGACGCGCCTGCCATTGCTGACTCGGATTCTCGCGTCGAACCGGGGCTATCTCGTTCCGCGCGCCGACGGGCGTCTCATCGCGGGCAGCACGCTGGAGCATGTGGGGTTCGAGAAGCAGGTCACCGGCGACGGGCTCGCGAAGATTCTGTCGATGGCGCTGGAGCTGTGCCCCGCGTTGGCCCAGGCACCGGTCGACAGTTTCTGGGCGGGGCTGAGGCCTTACACCGAAGACCACCTTCCGCTGCTCGGCGAAGGGCCGCTGCGTGGGCTCTATCTGGCGACGGGGCACTTCCGAAACGGCATCCTGCTCGCGCCGATCACCGCCAAGCTGACAGCCGAGTTGGTGGCCGGAGAGAAGCCCACTGTCAACCTGCAACCTTTCCGCTTTGACCGCTTCGGTGCCGCGCGGTCCCCCATGTGAGGAAGAAACCGTAAGCCACCCCCGGTTCTCGTGGTGGCCAACACTCCTCCCCACCCCCAAGAATCCGTGTCCGTGGAAGCAATCCCTCCGATTCCCCCCCGCATCTTGATCGTCGACGACGACCCTTCAGTCCGGGACGTCATCTCCGTCCTCCTCAATGAAGAGGGTTATCGTTGCACCGTGGCTCACGGCGCCGACATGGCGCTGGAGCTCATCCTGGCGGAAGAGACGCCGCTCGTGATCAGCGACATGAAGATGCCGGGCAAGGACGGGCTCTGGTTGCTCGAATGCTTGCGTTCCCAGTACCCGGACACGTCGGTGATCATGCTCACCGGCTATGGCGACACCGAAGCCGCGGTGGACTGTCTGCGGCGCGGCGCGGTCGACTACCTGCTCAAGCCACCGCGTCTGACGGATCTCATTCGAGCGATCGAACGCGCGCTCGCCAAGCGACGCATCGAGCTGGCGCGCAAGCGGTATCAGAAGAAGCTGGAGCGAAAGGTCCGCGACCGCACCACCGAGCTGCGCGCCGCGCTGAAGGACATCTCGTTCACGTATCAGAACACCCTGCTCGCCCTGGTCGCTGCGCTCGACGCGCGTGAGCACGAGACCAGCGATCACTCGCAACGCGTCGTCAAGTACACGACCGCGATCGGCGCGCAGATGGGCATCGCCGGTACAGAACTGGAAGAGATCGGCCGCGGCGCGCTGCTCCACGACATTGGAAAGATCGGTGTTCCGGATGCGGTGCTGCTCAAGCCGGGAAAGCTGACGCCTGAAGAGTGGACGGAGATGCGCAAGCATCCGGACATTGGCTATCAGATGATCCAGGCGATCCCGTTCCTGTCGACTCCCGCGCGGATCGTGCTCTCGCACCAAGAGCGCTTCGACGGCGGCGGCTACCCGCGCAAGTTGCAGAAGAACGAGATTCACATCGGCGCGCGGATCTTCTCGGTCGCGGACACGCTCGACGCCATGACGTCGGACCGGCCGTACCGGAAAGGCACGTCGTTCGGGAACGCGATTCAAGAGATCGCTCGCTGCGCGAACACCCAGTTCGACCCGGAAGTCGTGAAGGCGTTCCTGGCGATCGGCGAAGAAGGACTGCTGCAGATCAAGCGCGACATGCAGGCGGCGAAGAAGTCGATCGCTGAAGCGGATGCGCACGCGGTGAAGGCGGAGGCCGCGTTTGACAGCGCCCTGACCGCGGCGGCAGATTCCACGCCCGCCACGCCCCGTCCCGCTGGCAACGAGTGAAATGGTTCAGCTGACCTCCCGCGCCGCAAAACAGATCCAGCACGCCCTGGGGAGCAAAGGCCTCTCGACGTTCGGGCTGCGCGTGCAGTTGGTCGGCGGTGGCTGTGAAGGCTTCCTCTACGATCTGCTCTACACGGACCTTCCGGACCAGGGTGACCACGTCTTTGAATCCGAGGGCGTGAAGATCTTCGTCGACGCGAAGACCCTTCCCGCGATTCGCGGCCTGACGATCGATCACGCGCCCACCAAGTACGGCGAAGGGTTCGTGTTCAACAACCCTCGAGCCAAGTCCGCGTGCAGCTGCGGCGCCAGCTTCAGCGCGTAACACCGCGTGAGCCTTGGCAGCTGAACAACGCGGCCACTCAGCGCGGAGCGCGACACACGTCACCGCCCCGCTTAGGCAGCGCCCTGCACGGTCACCCGCCGCGCGTGTGCATCTCGAGGTGAGGATCACGCTCGAGCTCATGCTTGAGAAGCAGAGGAGATCGCGCGGTCATCAGCTGCAGCCGCTCTTCCGCGCCGCGGTCTTTTCTCTCACTCCAACCGTCGCGCAGCACCGCGATGAGATCTTCTCCTCGTCGCAACAACGATCGCAGATCCTTGCCGCTGCGCCCGTAGAGACAGGTCAGCCACAGTCCATCCGCCGTGATTCGACTGCGATCGCACCGGCGACAGAACGGGCGCGTGGTGGAAGCGATGACTCCGAAGACCGTGCCTTCGGGCGTGGCGAAGCGCCGCGCGGGGGACGACGACTCTTCGAGCAATGGACGCGCCTGCAGCCGCTGGACGATCTCGTCCAGCCCGACCACGCGGTCGGACGTCCATTGTGTTGCGCCGCCTACGTCCATGTATTCAATGAAGCGGACTTCCGCGTTCACCTTTCTGCCAAACGCGAGCAGCGGCTCCAGCTCGTCGTCATTGATACCGCGGATGATGACAGCATCCAGCTTGAGCCCGCTGAACCCCGCCTCATTCACCGCGTCGATTCCTTTCAGAACCGCCGCGTGCTCGTCCCTGCGTGTGAGGGCCAGAAAGCGCGCCGGACGCAGCGTGTCGAGGCTCACGGTGACTCGAGTCAGACCCGCGGCTTTCAAGGTCCGCGCCTGGGAGGCCAAGAGCAGACCGTTGGTGGTGAGCGAAGTCTCCTTCAACCCCTTCCCCGCCAACTGTTCGACGAGGCGATCCAAATCCCGGCGAACCAAGGGCTCTCCTCCGGTGAGCCGCACACGGTCGACGCCCACGACCATGAACGCGTCCACCACCCTCGCGATCTCCTCGAACGTGAGCAGATCCTCGCGAGGCAGCCAGGCGTAATCCTTCTCCGGCATGCAGTACTGGCAACGCAGGTTGCACCGGTCCGTCACCGAGATTCGGAGGTTGCGGAGCGGGCGGTCGAGCGCGTCGAGCAACGGCATGGGCCTTCCGGAGATAGCAGCTCGCTGTTTGAACCCCAAACCGAGAGCGTGCTAATCCGTCCATTCCATGGAGCAGCCCCTCGAAGCGCCGCGGTCCCAAGGCAAGGCGTCCCGTTACGTCGGGACCTTCCTTTTCACCTCCGCCCTCACTTGCATGATCGGGTTCTGGTGGGCTCGGACGACTGGGAGCGACACGTTCATGTTCTGGGCACACGGGCTCAAATGGTCCCTGATCGCCCTGGTCGCGTGCGCCCTCTACATGGCGGGCGTGGGCATCTACCACACCCTCCTCGCCGCGCTCGGCCTGGACGGTGAGCCGGGGATTTTTAGCAGCGGCGGTCGGTCCGGACCGTTCTCGGGTCCCCCCGCGGACTACCGCGCCCCGCGCGTCGTGCCCGGCGCAGGCGTGCTCGGGGAAGACCGAGCAGGCAGCGACACTGTGTCGGAAACGACCACCGCCCCCTGAGCGCCTGCACCACGACCGACCGGAACATGTCCTTCAGCAGCTCTCCGGAGGGTCGCCGCTCCCGTCGATAGCCCGAGTGAGAGGCACGGCTGGCCAAGAGCGGGTGCATGATTGTCGCATATCCACGCCCCAGCGCTTACCCGCACTCAGATCCGCAAAGGGGCGTCGTTTCTAGCTGGAAAGTTCACCGCTGCCGTCGCGTAGCCAAGGCGTGAACCAATCGTCTTTTGCCTGGCTGATGTCGCTCTCGCTTCTTGGGCTCGGCGCCTGTGATGGCAACGCGCTCGATGAGATCCCACAACAGACTCCCGCGGTCGCGAGAACGCCTCAGTTTCAGTGCGACAGCGCGAAGCGCCCGCCGTCCGTGACGATGCGGCGGTTAAGTCGGGACCAAGTCTCGAACGCGCTCTCGGATCTGCTGAGCCGTTACGCGCCAACCAGCGGCGCTGAGATCATGACGCAGCTCGCGGCGGATCTGGCGAAGCTTCCCGTGGATGTTCCGGACGGCGCGATTGGCGCGCACGGTGGCTTCGTGCAATTCGATCAGGCCGTTCAGCAGGACCACGCGGATGCGCTGTATTCGCTGGGGACGACGCTGGGCGCTCAACTCACCAGCACCACTGCGCGCCGCACTGAGATTTTCAGAGCGTGCGCCACAAACAACACCGCCACCGACGACGCCACCTGCTTCGGCAACTTTCTGAAGGACTTCGGTTCACGCGCGCTGCGCCGCCCTTTGTCCGACGACGAGGTTCAGTTCTTCCGCGGCGCCAAGCGGAGTGACGACACTTCAGAGGTGTCCGCAGCGGTGCTCGCGGACGCAGTGAGCCTGATCGTCCAGTCGCCGGAGTTC
>JBQTKE010000574.1:0-3825 GCA_052386435.1 Myxococcaceae bacterium | reverse complement strand
CGCCAAAGTGAAGAGAAAGTCTGAGAGACGATTCAGGTAGAGGACAACATCGTCGCCCACCTGTTCTGTCCGGTGCAGGGAGACGACTTTCCGTTCCGCCCGACGACAGACCGTGCGCGCGAAGTGGAGGGAACCTGCGCCCGTCGACCCGCCTGGAAGGATGAACTGGGTCAACGGCCCCAGCTCTTGATCGAACGCATCGATCGACTTCTCCATCTCCACTGCCCATCCCGCTTGAATCTGAGGAATATGCGTGGACGCTTTGGTCCCCACGGGCGTGGCAAGCACGGCGCCCACGGTGAAGAGCTGCTCCTGAACACGTAACGCCAGCGCGTCGAGATCTTTGGGAAGTCCCAAGCTGCGCGCGAGCCCCACCGCGGCGTTGAGCTCATCCACTCCGCCGTACGCTTCGACGCGCGCGTCGTCCTTCGACACCCGTCCGCCGCCGAACAGCCCGGTCTCTCCCTTGTCACCGGTCTTCGTGTAGATGGTCACGGCGCCACGTCGCTCTCAGTGAACGAGACCACCTTGAACGTCTTGTCCACGGGCTTCACCACGAGCCGCACGTCCTTGCGCAGCTTCATCCCGCTGGCGTCGATGGTCATCGAGTAGACGAGCTCGGTGTCCTCGGCGCGGTCCGTCTTCCGCAGCTGCTTGTAGAACACGCGCGGCTGCGGCGCGCCGTCCGGGCCTCCCGCTTCCTGGCGCAGCTTCTGCTCTTCCACCACGCGCTTCGCCGCGACGTCCTCACTCAGCTCCAACGCTTTGGCGTGGTTCTTCTCGACGTAATAGCGATCGACGAACGCCTCGGCCGCCGCCTCCGGTGAAGAAGGTTTGCCGCTGCATCCCACCAGTGAGAGCGGAAGAAGAAAGCTGGCGCGTCGACCGAGGTCCATGGCGCTTCCTACCGTTCGTGTTCGCTCAAAGCAAAGGCCGGAGAGGGGCAACCGCGCCCTGCCCCGGCCATTCGCTGCAGGCTGCGCTGTGGCCCTAGAACTGCGCGGGCGCCGCGGCTGCGGACTTGTTGTAGAGCAACTTGGTCACGCCCCAGCCCACCGCGACGAAGAGCGAGGCGAGGATCCAGCTGAGGTCCATGCCGTTCGCGTCCATCGCGAAGATGGTCGGGTAGTGGTTGCTCACCATGAAGAACACCAGGGGCACGGACATGTAGGTGTTGTGCTTGGAGCGCAGCCCGGCCAGCGCGGGGACTGCCGCGTCCGGCGCGGGGTTGGTGCCTTTGATGCCGCCGATGATCTTCCTCTGCGACGGCCAGATCCTCATCCAGACGTTCATCATCATGATGCTGCCGAAAATGGAGCCCAGGTGGATGAACACCGCGCGCGGCTCCATCAGCTGACGCAGACCAAACGCGAGGCCCACGACTAGAACGAAGGAGATGCCCGCCGCGACGGTCTCGTTCTTACCCAGCGCCTTCCAGAGCGCGTCGTAGATGAAGAACCCGAAGAGCACGAGCCCCAGACCGACGGCCGAGGCGAGGCCGGTCTTGGACGAATCCGAATTCATCACGCCGCCCATGTAATAGACGAGCCCCAGCAGCAAGATGCCGGTGACCCAGGTGTAGAGCGCGCCAAAGCGGAACCAGTAGAGCGCACGCGGCATCAGCTCCGGGACGACCTTCTTCTTCGAGTCCGCGTCGTAGGTCTTCACCACCTGAGCGTTCACGAAGTTGAAGAAGTACAGGTGACCAATCCACGCAATGCCCGCGACCACGTGGATCCAACGGAAGAACAGCGTGAGCCAGTTATTGACTTCCGGATTCATGTTTGAGGCTCCCTTAGAAGAAAAGCTGCTTTGGGCGGCCTTCTACACCTGAAGCCCTCAGATGAGGCGCGAAAACTCCGGCAGATCCAGCTTCCAGACAGGCACGCCGCAATACCGCGGTCCCTCCGGGCAGAACGGGGTGATTCCCGCCTCTTTACGCAGTGTGCAAGGCGGCTGAATGGACTTGGCCAACAGCGGATGGATCTTCCGGACTTGGCTCACCTCCTCCAGCGAGGCACGCCAGATCTCGTCCTGCGCGGTGTAGCAAAGGCGATGCACCCATTTGTGGTGAAGATGCAGAAGCTCACCTGATTCCTGGAAGCGGATGGGGAAGGCGTTGGGAAGCAGATAGAGCGCCATCTCCTCCGACACGCCGCCATGCAGCAATTTCTCGATCGTTCCCCACGTCCGGTCGAGCGTCTCCAGGAAGCGCTCTTTCGCCTCGGGGACGGCTTCGATCAGCTCCGGGACGATGACATCGACCTCGCCCGGGATGAACTGCGCATGGAGGAGCGGACGCGAAGCAGGCGTCATGCGGTGTCGTTGATCTTGGCTGTCCGCGGTGTGCGAGAGCTTCTTCGCGAAGCTGTAGTGCGCGTGGCTCAACGAACGGGTCAGCTTGGAGAGCGTGGTCAGCACCAGCGCTTCGGACAGGTACGGATTCAACTTCGGCGAGAGGACGCGCTCAATCGCCGCTTCATCAGAGAGCTCCGCCCGCGTTGCGCCCAACACGTCGCGCACGCCCTGCGCCACGGTCTCTTCCGCGTTCGTCGTGTGAGCAACCAAGCGCGAGGAGAGTTTGCCGAGCCGTCCATCAAATTCGCGAACGTACGCCCGCGCGCTCTTTGCGTTCGCCTTCACCCGTCCCAGCTGCTGCAGCGCCTGGTACTCGATCGTGCTCTCCAGCGGCATCGGGTCTTCAATGCGCGAGAAGAAGAGCGGATCCACGCGGTTCACCTCAGCGACCATCGCTTTCACCATCAGCAGCATCTCGGTCGGCACGTCCCACTGCTGACAGAGCTTGTGATAGCGGTGCAGCGTGATGCCGGAAATCGTGTGGTACAGGTGCGCGAACGTCCCAATGGGCAATACGTAGCGCGCGACCTCTTGCGCCTTCTTCTTGATGCCCAACGCCCACTTCTCCGGGGTGCGCTTGCGGGCGGGGAAGATGCGAAAGAACTCTTCGCTCACCTTCGGCGTCAGCAGCTCGATCAGCGCCCGGTAGGTGCCCATCATGTCTTCCACTGCGGCGGTGTAGAGCTGCTCCAACTCCGGCGCGACCGCGGGGATCAGAAAATTGCCCGCCTTCACTTCCACGTACCGCTGACTCACTTGCTCCGAGTTGTAAAAGGGGTGCGAGTGGAGAAAGGACCAGATCGCCTGACGGCTCACGTGCTCCAGCGTGAACTGGAAGGTCGCGTGCTGGAGCGTGGTGTGGTGCCCCGCTTCGTACGTCTCCTTGGCGATGCGATCGCGAAGCGTGCGCGCCTTCTCGTCCTTGCGCACGTCCGCAGGGAGAATGACGCGGCTGTTGTAGCAAGTGCGCGCCGTGGCCATCGCGTTGTCGTAGGGCTCGGTGAAGCCCGCGACCAGCGTGACCTTGGGAGGAGGGCTGCGAAAAGGTGCGGTATCGATGGGAGGCTCCCGGCGGTTCAAACACGCCGCAGTGTGCCACTTAGGGCTGACCTTCGACGCGCAAAGCTTTCAGAAATCCCACTGGAACCGCACCAGCGCGCGCCTGACTCGCCGAGAAATCAGCCAGTAGGCGTCTGTGACTTTGATCTTGATTATCAAAATTGAAATTGGACTTTTGTCTTTGATAGAGATCAGGGGGTGAAGCGCTCCGCCCTGCTCCTGAGCCTGTTACTCGCCCTTCCGGCGGTGGCAGCGCCGGAAGATGCCAGCCACACCTGGCAGCGGTTGGTGGGGCTGCTTCAGTACCTTGCTTCGGATTATCCGGCAGCAGTGGAGTCGGGCTCGAGCTTCGAGCTCACCGAACAGCGCAGCTTTCTGGCGGAGGCCGCGGCCGCGGCCGAAGAGTTG
>JBQTKE010000573.1:0-3003 GCA_052386435.1 Myxococcaceae bacterium | reverse complement strand
AAAAGAAGGTGCGTGAGCTCTGCGTGGAAGGCCTCGCGGTCCACATCGAGAGCGAAGTAACCGCCATCCGCGCCCCAGCGGGTGATGGTGTCGACGACGCGCGCGACCAGCTTGCGCACGCTGCTCTCGCGCTCCGGGGTGCCCGGCGTGCCGCGGAAGTACTTCGACGCGACGACGTTGGTGGCGAGCATGGACCAGGACTTCGGAACTTCGATGTCCTTCTGTTCGAAGACCGATTTGCCGTCTTCACCGGAGATGCCGGCGGTGCGGAATTCCCACGCAAGCTCATCCGCGGGGTCGACTCCTGGGGTCGTGAAATAGCGGGATATCGACAGCCCCGCGCTTGTCTTTCCCTTCTTCACCCCCTTGCGGTCCTTCGCTTGGATGGAAGCTTTCGGCGCCAGCTCTTTTTCCATGTGTGTCCCTCCCGTGAACATCCGACATGCACTGACAGTACGTTAAAATTCGCAAACCAATAGCTATCTCGACGGTCTGACATCGAGGTGAAAACTGTCGGCTCTCAGGCTGAAACGTGTCTGAAGGAGCTTGAGATCAAAGGTGTGATTTTGCGCTGGATCTGGGCCCTGAAACGAACGAAAACCCCCTCGCCCAATGGCGCGAATAATTAGCCAGGTCACCAAACGGTGTCAAGCGGGTAGACCCCATCCCTGGTATCGATTTCCATCGGGATACCCCATATTTAGTACCCCCAATGCCCACACGCACAAGGGCTGCGATCGCTGCGAGGCCCAAAATTCGGCTTCAAAACGCGGGTGAAAAGTGCTTCCTGACACGGTCGCCGAAAACCCGCCTGAAAAGCCATACGTGACATGGCAAGCGGTGAGCTGACAGCGCGCCCGAGCCAGCTGAGCAGACGCAAAACTTGTTTGCTGTTTGTGTTTGTTATTTGCAGGGGCGAACAGGCGGTGGTGGGGGCGTCTCTGAGCCTGATAAGGGGCGCTGAAGACGTTGGCCTGCCCCAGAGGACGCACTAAGACAACGTGTCATGTCTCCCCCTTACGATCGCCACATTTTTGTTTGCACGAACCGCCGCCCCGACGGGAATCCGAAAGGTTGTTGTGCCTCGAAAGGGAGCGAAGAGGTCCGGCTGCGCTTCAAGCAAGAGCTGGACAAGCGCGGTGTGAAGGGCGCGGTTCGAGCGAACGCGGCGGGATGCCTCGACGCGTGCGAGTACGGCGTGGCGGTGGTCGTCTACCCTGACAACGTTTGGTACGCGGGCGTGAAGCCAGACGACGTTTCGGAGATCGTGGACGAGCACATTCTTGGGGGGCGTCCCGTGGGACGACTGCGACTCGTCACCAAGCCGCGCATCGCTTAGCGCGTCGACACAGTCGCGCTTAGCGCGAGGCCTGCTCCGACCGATCTCCTCGTGGCTGGGCTTCGACGCGGGCTGCTCACGCCGACATCCCGTCGAGAAGAGACTCCGCTGGATCGAGGAGACCCTTGTCCGCAAGCTCGTGGTCGTCGCGCAGCGTCTGTCCCAGCGCGTCGCGAACTCCTTCGAGCAGCGGAGGGCCGTGACTGAAGCAGAGGATTTTGGGATCCAGCTGCTCCAAGATCCGGCGAACGCTCTGTCGGGTTCGTCCCGGCTCGTCTTGATACTCCGCCGGTACAAAACGCAGCGTCCCGTTCCCATCGTGTGTGAGCAGATCGGCCATGAAGACCACGCTCGCCGGGGATGGACGCCACATGGCATGCATCGACTCGATTGGCCCAGGCGTGTGAAAGGCGATCAACCCTCCCGGAAGCGACTCGCCCGCGAGGTAGTAGCCGTTGGCGCGCTCCTCCAATCCGGCAGCGGCCTGCGGCGCGAAGACAGGAGCGCCCAACTCGCGCCGAAGGCGCCACGCCGCGCGCTGGTGGTTTCCAGCAGTCAGAACGATTGCGTCCACGGTTCCCAAGTTGAAGATTGCGGACGTGTGGATTGGCAGGGGATCGATGAGCGTGACGCGTCCCTCGAAGACCAGTGCATGCGCGTCGCTCTGACGACCGTCGACCCGATCGTCTTCCACGCTCCAGCGAAAGAGTCCCGGTACCACTTCCTCGATGTCAGTCGCCCACTTCTCCGGTTCGCTCACGTTTCCTCCGTCGCGGGTAGGCCCGTCGTTCGAGGAAAGGTGGGGACGGTCCGAGGAATCTGCCAGAGCACCGAACAGGCCACCCCGCCTACTGCGGCCGCCGATCTTCTCGCTGCGGCGGACGGCCTCGTCGGTCCGCTCCTCGACGGTCCGACAGGCCCGCTCCGGGGTTCCCTCCTCGGGCGCCCGCCTCGCTTCGGTCTCGGCGCCCTCGCGCCCGCTGGGTAAACCTGTTCGATGCTCTAGCGGCTCGGTCGCTTGGTGAGCCTCCGCACGACGGCACCAATCCTACGCTCGAAAGGGAACGCGCGCCCCGGCCGAGCGCCTCTTCACGTCGACCGGGTCTCAAAGAAACGTCCCGACTCCGTCGTCGGTCTCTTCAAGTCGTGGCGAATGACCGCTGCGAGTTGTCGCGCTCGTTGAGCCACCTGCGCGCTGCGCATTGTTCGCGCGCTTCGAGTTTTTCGAGACTCCGCTTCCTTGTTCCTCACCCGCGCGCGCGAACGGCGTTGGCCAAGCTCTCCGCGACCTCTTCGGTGACCAGCGGAACGACGCCGCCACCGCCCACGATGTTGACGATCTGCGAGGGTGATCCGCGGCAAACGCCGCCCCACTGAGGCTGCTTCTCCAACCCAACGGACGCGTAGCAGGAGTAGTCGACGAACAACTCGACCTCACGCACGCCCTCGGCGGTGCAGAGCAGATGAGGTTCCGGCGCGGTCGACACGTATTCTTGCACCACGTAGCCGCCGCCTTTGCGATCATGCGCCGCGCGATCGCAGAGGTCGCGCCACGAGAGCGCTTCGCCGTAGGTCGCCTTCACGCGCTCGTCGAAACCCACGGTCCCCAGCGCCGCGCCGATGAAGACGGTCTTCCCGCCATAATCCCACGAGCGCTTGAGCAC
>JBQTKE010000572.1:0-4026 GCA_052386435.1 Myxococcaceae bacterium | reverse complement strand
AGGTCGCTCAGGTCGAAATTGGTTGGTCGCCGCAGGCGCCGCGATCGTCGTGATGTCTGCCGCGGCGGCCGCCTTCTTCGCGCGCTAGGCCTCAAAAAAGACCGCGACGGGAACACCCCTCACAGCGACCCTCTCTGGGAGAGGCGCCCTGAGTCCGTGCCCCGTCGCGCGTCTACAACGACAGATGTATGGATTGTGCCCCGATTTGGCTTCAGAAGGCCACACCCCCGGAAAAGTCAAGCTGGTCTGAGGGCTTAGGCGTTTTTGCGCGAACTGAGACTCGGTCGAAACCAGTGCCGTGAAGCAGCTGCCGGAAGCGCGCGAGCCCAGCTTTCGAATCAGCAGAGAGCAAACGTTCATTCGCTTCACCGCCTTCTTCGCGGCCCTCTCCACGGCTGGTCTTCCAGTCTCAACCGCAGCGCCGCCACCGCGGAGAACGAGAGGAGCTGCTCGCGTGCGGGCACCAACGTTCCGCCTGCTAGGGTGTAACAAATGGATCGAAAACAGCTCTCCGTGGCAGCGCGAAAGATTGTTTCGCGAGGTGGCGTCCTCCTCGATGTCCGCAGTCCCGCCGAATACGCCGCGGGTCATGCAGAGGGCGCGCGGAACATTCCTGTTCAAGAATTGGAACAGCGCGTGAAAGAAGTCGGCGACCCGAAGACGGGCGTGGTCGTTTATTGCAAGGCAGGCATGCGCGCTGCCAGCGCGGAGCAGATTCTCCGCAAACATGGCTTCGCCAACGTACTCAACATCACTTCGCAGGAGAACTACTAAACCCTCGGTCGCCCGAGCGCTGCCCCTTCCAAGTCCCATCAACACCCTACGGAAGGAGGGCACCCGTGAGAGACCTCAAGAGTCAAGACCCGAATCAAGAGCGCGATGTGACGCGGCAAAAGGGCGGCCGCCAAGGCGCGATCGACTCGGCGGACCAAGGCATTCAAGGCAATGACGCCGCCGCGTACGGAACGAAAGAGCACGAAGGTGAAGAGACGCGCGAGCTGACCGGCTTCGATGCGCCCACGCGTTTCGCGGAAGCGGGTGACGCGGGAGATGGCGCTTCGCCGAATGGCGCCGACTTCAGCAGCATGCTTCGCCGCGATGATGAGGATGAAGAGCCGCCCAATCTGGAGGCGTCGCCTGACGAGCCCGGCGACATCGGCACGGACCATCTCGAAGACGGTGTCGCGGATCCGGCGGAAGACGATCGCGAACTCACGGTGCGTCCACGCACCGGGCCTCAGGCGATTACGCCGGACGAACTGCCCGCGGGGTGAGGGAGGCAAGTAGACCGACTGCGACATGTCGCCCTGGGTCATTTCCAGCCGTAGGGAACACGGTAGTACCGTCGGAAAGCGACCGGATCGCGAAACCGAATGAATGAGCTCGACGCCGCACTGACGCCGCACTTCGCGCTCCGCGCTCCGCCTGTGCGAGTAGAGCGCTCACTGCCAGAGAAAGCCGCGGTCCTTCACTGCCGAATCACGGTGAACTCATCCACGACCGCGCCGTCGATGGATTTGAAGTACCCCTTGGCCTTCCGCGGATCGCCATCCACGTTGAAGGTGATGAACAGCACCCCATAGTTTCCGTCTTGAGACGACGTGTAAACACTCGCCCATTCACCCTTGCACCCGTAGGGATACTTCCCCTCGGGACTCGTGCAGCGGCGTTGCGACCGAATGGAGCTCCCACCCAGACCAGACACAAACGCGAAGGACTTTCCGGGACCGACGCAGAGCTTCGCCGGCGCCGAGCAGCTCGGATCCACAGTCTGCGCCTCCATGCTCGAGAGCGTCTTCGTCCGACTGTACGAGTGCTCGTGACCCGTCGCGATGATCGCCCCGCGCGCACGACAGACCTCGTACACCGGCCAGCCCATCTCATCGCCCTTACCCCCCACCTGCATCGCCTTCTGATTCTTGTGCCACATGCAGATGCGCCAGGTGTGAGCGTCATTCGCGAGCTGCCCGTCCGCGAATGCAGCGAAGTCAGTGTTCTGACCGTTCTGACCCAGCACCACCACCTTGAGCCCCTTGAAGACGAACGCGTATTTCTCGTCATCGAGCCCCGGCTCGTCGGGAGTGACACCAAGTCCCTTCATCCGGTGTTTCAACTCGCCCGCATAAGCAGGCCACGTGTCCGCGTCGTGATTTCCCGCGGCGAGAAACACAGGAAAGGAAGCACCGAGCTGCTGATCCAACATCGCGTACCAAGCTGGCGGATTGGAGCTGTAAGACATATCCCCCAGCACCAAGAGCACCTGTGCCTTCTCCGTCTTGATCAACTTGAGCACGTTCTGAAAACCGCCACCCGTATGCGTGTCGCCTACGAACGCCACCTTCAGGGTCGGCTCCGTGTCCATGCTCATCGACGCCACGCCCGCGTCGGGAGAAGCCGAGCCACGCCGAACAGAGCCCCCCGCGTCGAGAGCAGCCCTTCCAGAAGACGAAGCCAACAGACCAAGCAGCGCGACCCATTTCATGGTCCGCGAAGATAGCCCTACTGCGCGCGATCCGCGGTGAAGACACCGCCCGTCACACCCGTACCGGAAGCAGTTCCAGACAGCTCCCCCTCGCAGCTCCCAGAGCCCGTCGCAGTCACCGTCCGCTGGCGCGGGGCCGCCAGCGTCAGCGTAAACGACAGCCCGTCCTCCGCGACCGAGACCCTGCCCGTGGCTGTGCCCTGAACCACCTCGCTCTGAGTCACCGCGACGTCTTGATTCGACAACGACTGCGCGCTGAGCATCCACGAGCCCGCGACCGTGCCGTCGGTCTGGTCCGACAACACCACCGACCCCACCGCATCAATCTGCCGAGACTTCGCGTCCGTGTAAGTCACGTTGAAGTCCCAGATACCCGCGAGCGTGGCCGTGCAGGTCCGCTTCCCGCCACACCCGGCGAGGGCGGCGCAGGCCGCGATCAGCACCCGCAATGTCCGTACAGAACCCATCCTTTGATTCTCGGACCGACCCGGTCAGAAGTTACCAGCCTCCGTCGCGCGTGAAACCCCGTAACCCCACGTACGCCTTGACCCTTCGTTGGCACTTCGTCAAAACCCCACCGTGACTTGCCCGACGCGTGAGCAGTGGGAGGCGTTTCTTTCAGGGACCTTGGATGAGGAGGAGGTCGCCCTGCGCGAGCAGCACCTCGACACCTGCCCCTCGTGCCGGCGCCTCACCGCGGCGATCGTTCGCGAGACCTCGACGGCCTCGCCCGAAGCCGGAACCCCACCACGCCGCAAGACCGGCATGGTGCCCATCTCCGACTTCCTTACTTCACCGTCCGACGGGCCCGCAGCGTTGACGCCCGTCTCCCAACCACCTTCCGCCCCGCGCTCGCACGTCCTTCCCCCATCGCCCTCCAAAGGTTGGGTGCCGCTGGCAATCGCCGGCGCCGCCATTGGAATCGGAGTCATCGCGCTGCTGTGGGTCAACGCGTCGCACCGGGAAGATGCCTGCCGGCACCTCGCCGCGGAGCTGCCGCTCTTCTGGGGCGAGCCCCAGCGCAACGAGCTCCGCGCTGCCTACGTCGCGACGCAGGCCGAAGACGCGGAAGAGGTTTGGCGTAAAGTCGACGCCGCGCTCAACACCTACGCCACCGAGCTCAACGGAGCCCGCGTCACCGCGTGCAAAGAGCGGCGCAAGCAGCCGTGCCTGGATCAACTGAAGACGCGCTTCGAGGTGCTGCGAGACGTTCTGACCAAGGCCGATGCGACCACCGTGGAGAGCGGGACCGCCGCGGTGAACAACCTCTGGCCGCTCGCCCGTTGCGCGGAAGCCCCGGCGCTGTCGACAGAGACCGCGCGGTTCCAAGCCCAGATCGACACCGGTCTCGGAAGCGCGGTGCTCCCTGACTTGGGTGATTACGCCGCCGCGAAGAATGATCCTCAAGCGTGGATTCTCCTCGCCAAGCTGCAGAGAGCACAGACCCCACCCGCGTTGCCCGTCGCCGCCGCCGTCGAGGAGACGCCGCCAGAAGATCCCACCGCGGCCATGCTGCAGACGGGCCGAGGCTTCGCCGAAGCCGG
>JBQTKE010000571.1:0-4740 GCA_052386435.1 Myxococcaceae bacterium | reverse complement strand
GTACCCTTCGTTTTCGGTTACAGGCCACTACCCTAATGGACGGTACTGGGGCGCCGCACTGTCACTCGCTCCCCCCCTCATCAGCAGGCTCCGCCCCGCCAAGCTGAGAGCGGGCCACCCAATCGCTCCGGGTTGGCTGCCAGCGCTGGGCCATGTCCCCGCGATGATGATGCACCTCCCCTCGGTGCTGCAGGGTGGGGCCGCTTTGGGGCCGTTCTACTGGCTCAACTTCGGCACGACGTGGATCCTCGTGTGCTCCAAAGAGGAGAGCTTCCAGTTCTTCAAGAACAAGGACACCGCATCGGACGTTCTGGGGACCGAAGTCGGTGAGTTGCTGAAGAGCTCACTGCTCGAGCTGGACGGTGAGGTGCACCGCCGGATTCGCTCTGTGATGAACGGTCCCTTCACCCCCGCTCAGCTGACTGCGAGCGGCGCGGGAGAGATCATCGCCAGAATGGTCGCGCCGCGGGTCGCAAGGTGGGCGACGCAGCAAACCGCGGACGTCCAGGCCGAGACCCGTGAGCTCGCCATCGATGTCATCTTCGCGATGATCGGAATCCCGGTGACGGATCTCCCCCGGTGGCGCATCGCCTTCGAGGACAGTTTGAACGTCATCTTCGCCATTCCTTTCGACTTCGTTGGGACGCCCCTTCGAAGGGCCCGCATCGCGGGCGCCTGGGTGGACAGCCGGCTGCGCGAGATCATCCACGCGGTGCGTTCCCGTCCGCAGGAGGCGACGTTGCTGTCCGGGCTCGTCCACGGCCGCGACGAAGAGGGCAAGCTGCTCGGGGACGAGGAGCTCGCGGCGAACCTGCGCATCCTCGCGCTGGCCGGCCACGAGACCACTGCATCCACCATGTGCTGGACGATGCTGCACCTCGCCCGGCGTCCGGAGCTTTGGGATCGACTGGTGGGGGAGTCCCTGGCCGCGGATTCTCCGCCAATGAGCCCAGACGCGCTCAAGCAGTGCCCTTTCGCGGAGCACCTGTTTCGCGAGGCGCTGCGTCTGTATCCCCCCGTCCCGCTCGATATGCGCCGAGTCATCAAACCGCTCTCGGTGCTCGGCCAGGAGATCCCGGTCGGTACCAACGTGGGCGTGGACATCTGGCAACTCTCGCACGATCCAGCGCGCTACCCAGATCCCTTCACGTTCCGTCCCGAACGTTGGGAAGGCGCTCCGAAACGGCCCGGTCAGCTCGAAACTGTCCAGTTCGGCGGCGGACCTCACTTCTGCCTGGGGTACCATGTGGCGTTGCTGGAGGGCGTCCACTTCATCGTAGCCGTAGCGCGCGAGATGGGCCGTCGTGGCCTGCGCCCCGCGCCTGTGAGCGACGAGGCGCTGCCTTCTCCCGTCTGGTTCCCGATCAGCAAGGCGCCCCGTGGCTCGAAGGTGCGCTGGGTGCGCTCCAAGGTGAACTGACGCCGGTCGGCCCGCGCTCTTCCTCGGCGTCTCGGTTCCACAAGGCGCGACTCCCGGACGCTTACTCAGACTGAGCGCGACGAAACGCGCGCGGCGGCTTACCCGTCCACCGCGTAAACGCGTGCGTAAACGCCGCAGCATCCGCGTAGCCCAACCGCTCGGCGACCTCGTCCATCGACAACGAGTCTGAACGCAACAGCAACATCGCGCGCTGACGCCGTTCCTCCTCAAGCAGCGCCGTGTACGAAGTTCCTTCCGCCGCGAGCTTCCGCTTCAACGTCCGCTCTGACAGATGCAGCGCCTTCGCGACCTCGTCCAGAGCATGAAAACCACCCGCAGGTCGCTCCAGCGCTGCCTGCACGCGGGAGGCGACCTTGCCGATAAACCCCAACGCGGCCAGCTCCCGCTCACACTGCTCCGTGGCCAGTCGAAGCGCGGCCGCGTCGGCCATGCGCAGAGGGAGATCCAGCACCGCAGCGTCGAACACCAGCTGATGCTGAGGCTGCCCAAAGCGGACCGGAATCTTCACCGCGTCCTTGAAGCGCGCGAAGTACGCGGGCTCTTCGAACGCGACATCGAGCACCCCCGTCGGCTCATGCTCGGTGAGCGCGGAAGCGAGGTGCGCGACGCCAATCAGAAGAAAGAAAACGAGCGCGTCCTGCATCACGCCGAAGGGGACGTTCTCCTCCAGCACCAGCGCGGCGAGCTTCGACTTCGGCTCCTCATGGACGCGCATCCCCAACGCAGTGGTGCGAGTGGGAAGAAAGCGACTCACCAAGTCGAGCGCCTGGCGCACCGTGCCTGCGGTCATCGCGGCGAACCCCAGGTGGCCATGCCAGGAGATCCGCATCGCCAGCCCCAGATAGATGCCCAGCCCGCGTTCACCGGTGAGTACCCGAGCGCGTTCAACCAAGGCCTGGAGGGTGTCGAACCCCATCCGTGCGTGGGGCTCAGAGAGTTGCGCAGGATCAATATTCAGCGGACCCAACAATTGCGGTGGAGTGACACCCCAGCGTCGCGTCAACTCCACCAGGTGGCCGGCGTGGACCGCGGGAAGACTGTGCTCGCTCAAGCGCGTGCTCACGCTGCTGGCCTCCGCGAACAAGAATTTGGCCCGGGTGACCCTGTTACCCAAAACCCGCGCGGGGCATCTTCTCTGTCCATGATGACCACCGCCACCACGACTAGCACAGGCGTCCGCGTCCGCTCCCAGATCCCTGAGGTCCGGGACGTGCGTTTCGACTTATCGGACGTCCCCCGTCATTGGCACGGCGGTCGAAAGTCGGTGACATTGTTCTACGACAACCTCTCCGTCTTCTTCCCCTTGGGCGAACGCTTCTTCGTGGCCAGCGTGAGAGCGCACCGCCCTCTCATTCGCACCCCGGCGTTGGCCGCCGCGGCGGACGCGTTCACTCGGCAAGAGGGCCATCACAGCCGCGAACACGTCCACTACAACGAGCTGCTCACGCGCTTGGGTTACCCAATCGAACGAATGGAGAAGTGGGTGACGCGGATGATCCGCCTGGTGAACTTCGTCTACTCGCCTCGACGACGGTTGGCGGCAACCGCGGCGCTCGAGCATTTCACCGCGCTGATGGCGACCCTCGTCCTAGGCGATGACCGGACCATGGAAGGCGCGCACCCCAAGCTCGCGGCGCTCTGGCGTTGGCATGCGGCCGAAGAGAATGAGCACAAGTCCGTCGCCTTCGACGTCTTCCAGGAAGCCGGAGGCACCTACTTCGAACGGATCCGCGCCATGGCCTCCGCGACGGTCATCTTCTGGTCGTTCGTCTATGCGCAGCAGGTGCGGATGATGTGGACGGACGGAATCCTCTTCTCCCCTCGCGAATGGTTCGCGTTGATCCGTTTTCTGTACGTCGAGCCCGGCGGAATGTTGGGGCTCTTCCCCGCGTACTTCCGCTATTACCGCCGCGACTTTCACCCGGACGAAAACGACACGCGTGCGCTGTTCGATCGCTGGAAGGTTCAGCGGGACGACGACTCCGCGTATCGCCAGGCGGCGCGCCCATGAGGCAGGACTTGCTGGATTGTCTGATTGTTGGAACCGGCTTCTCCGGGCTGGGGATGGCCATCCAGCTCAAGCGGTCCGGCAAAGACAACTTCGTGGTGCTGGAGAAGGCGCGGGAAGTCGGCGGGACCTGGCGCGAGAACGATTATCCAGGCTGCGCCTGTGACGTGCCCTCGCATCTCTACTCGTTCAGCTTCGAGCCCAACCCTCACTGGACCCGCGCCTTCGCGCCTCAGAGAGAAATCCTCGAGTACCTCAAGGGCTGCGCGGACCGTTACGGCCTTCGTCCGCACCTGAGGTTCGGTCAGGAGATCCAAGACGCGCGCTTCGACGAGCGGAGCGGGACGTGGAACGTGACCACGCGGTCGGGAGACTCGTATCGCGCGCGTCACGTCGTGCTCGGCGTGGGTGCGTTGCATCACCCTCTGATTCCAGAGCTGCCGGGGTTGGAGCGGTTCAAGGGATCCACGTTCCACTCAGCAAAGTGGGACCACTCCGTGTCGTTGGAGGGCAAGCGGGTCGCCGTCGTCGGCACTGGAGCGAGCTCGATTCAATTCGTCCCTCAGATTCAGCCAGAGGTCGCGAAGCTCACCCTGTTTCAGCGAACCCCGCCGTGGATTCTCCCCAAGCCGGATCGCGCCATCACCTCCGCGGAGCGCGCGATCTTCAGGACCGTGCCCTTCGTGCAGCGCCTCTTCCGTTACGGCCTGTACTGGACCTTTGAATCGCGCGGGCTGGGATTCACCGTTGACGCTCGGCTGATGAAGCTGGTCGCGCGGTTGGCGCAGCGGCACATCCGCAAACAGATCGCGGATCCGGTGCTGCGCGAGAAGGTGACGCCGCAGTATTTGCCCGGCTGCAAGCGCATCCTCATCTCCAACGACTACTACCCCGCGCTCGCGCAACCGAACGTCGACGTGATGACTCACAGTGTCCGCGAGGTGACGGAAGAGGGCGTGGTCACCGACGATGGCACCGTTCATCCCGCGGACGTCATCATCTTCGGCACCGGCTTCAGAGTGGGTGAGCTCCTCTCCAAGGTCAACGTCGAAGGTTTACGCGGACGCAACCTCAAGAACGCGTGGGGGAGCGGCATCGAAGCCTACCGAGGCACCACTGTCTCCGGCTTCCCAAATTTGTATGTGCTGATGGGACCGAATACCGGGCTGGGTCACAACTCCATGGTGTTCATGATTGAAGCGCAGATTCAGCTGGTGCTGAGCCAGATGGAAGAGCTGGAGCGGCAGGGCGGGTCGTACGCGGATGTTCTTCCGGCCGCGCAGCAAGCATG
>JBQTKE010000570.1:0-17908 GCA_052386435.1 Myxococcaceae bacterium | reverse complement strand
GAGAGACACCACCGGGACGGGCGATCACTTCGAGGCGCGCGTGATCAGCCCCGCTTTTTCTGGGAAGACCTTGGTGCAGCAGCACCAATTGGTCTATGCGCCGCTTCAGGACCTGTTGAAGACGGGCGAGCTGCACGCGCTGGCGCTCAAGACGTACTCGCCGGAGCAGTGGCAGAAGCTTCCGCGCTCGATAACCTTTTGAGGGAACCATGACCCCAGACCTGAAAGCTCGGTTCGACTCCGAGATCAAAGCCAACAAGATCGTCATCTACATGAAGGGGAACGCGTTCTTTCCCAAGTGCGGCTTCTCCGCGATCGCGTGCGAGGCGCTCAAGCCCTTCGGTCCGCTTTACACGGTGGACGTGCTCAACGAGCCCGCGGTGCGCGACGGTATTAAGGAGTACTCGAACTGGCCGACGATTCCGCAGGTGTACATCAACGGAAAGTTCGTGGGCGGCTCGGACATCCTTCGCGAGCTGGCGGAGCGTGGTGAGCTCGAGGCGATGGTCAAAGGCGCCTAACCGCGCAATGGCCGCCAACACGACGAAGTCGTTCGCCGAGCGGATCCAGGCCTACCGCGAGGAACACGAGAAGGCGGAGATCGCCGTCTTCTTCCTTGCCGGCTTTCTCTTCGACGTCTTCACGCTGAGCCGGATCGACGACTGGCTCACGCTGGGACAGCAGGCCGCGTACCTGTTTGTGCTGGGCATGCTCTTGGCGTTTGAACAGCGCTACGAGCTCAACGTCGCCAAGCCACCGTCGTGGTTGACCAAAGCGTGGCGCTTTTCGAAGGACGCGATTCACTTCCTCTTCGGAAGCCTGCTCAGCTCGTTCGCCCTGTTCTATTTCAAGAGCGCGTCGGGGCTGGCCGCGTTGGCGTTCCTGGCGGTCCTCTTTTCGTTGCTCTTGGCGAACGAGCTGCCGCGCTTCAGAAGCTTGGGGCCGTCCCTGCGTTTTGGGCTCTACGCCTTCTGTCTCGTCTCATACTTCGCGTACCTGTTGCCCATGTTGGTGGGGCGGGTGCGAGCGGTGCTCTTCGTCAGCGCGGTGGCGATCTCCGCGGTGCCGCTGCTCTTCCTCTACCGCAAGCTCGCGTCGTGTAACGGAGCTGGGTACGCGCTGAAGGTGGTGGGCCTGCCTGGCGTGGGTGTGTTGGCCGCGTTGCTCGGGCTCTACTTCGTCCGCGCGATTCCGCCGGTGCCGCTGTCCGTGCAGTTCATGGGCATCTACCACGGCGTGGAGAAGGACAGCGCCAAGGGCAACTACCGGCTCTATCACCAACGACCGGACTGGCGTCTCTGGCACAACGGCGATCAGCTCTTCGTGCAGCGGCCCGGCGATCTCCCGTACACCTTCGTACGCGTGTTCGCGCCCAACCGCTTCGTGGATTCCGTGCGCTTTCGCTGGAGCCACGATGATCCGGCGAAGGGTTGGACGGACTTGGGGCTCAGTCCTCCCGTAAAGCTCACCGGCGGACGCGACCAGGGCTTCCGCCTCTACCGACGTCCAGACAAAGCGTGGCCGGGAAATTGGCGTGTGCAGGTGGAAACAGAGGACGGACGGACCATTGGCTTCGTGGGCTTCAGGATTGAGGCCGCGCCGCCCGATGCGGCGGAGCCAGTCTACCGAGTGGACCGTCGCTGAGCGTCACTTGGGCCAATAGACGGGGTCGAACCAGCTCAACAGGTCGCCGCTCTCCACGTCGAAGAGAAAGTTCCCTCTGGTGTCATCGCAACTCGCTCCCAGCTCGGGATGGTCGCGCAGCGCGCTTCGAAGCGCTTTGGTCGCGGCTTCTTCTTGGAGCTTCGCGCGGTCCAGAAACTCTGAGGGTAAGCTCTTGAAGGCGACACCTGGCTGAGCCCTTTGCGTCAGGAACCCGCCTGGGCTGATCCAGCTTTCGGGGATGACGTGGCCCCACTCCGGCCCGAACGTGGGGTGGCTGCGGAGAGTGTCCAAGACGGTCTTCATTCGCTCCGCGTCACCGCGGATGTTCTGCAGGCGTTCGCGCTGGGACACGAAGCCAGATTCCTTGAGACCCTTGAGAACAAAACGACCCACCCGCCAGGCCTTAGAAAAGGAGCCCTCTCCCAGATTCAGCGCAGGGACGTGGGCCTCGCGCTCGGCTTTGGGCCAAAACCCATTCCATTCCAACGTCTGACCCACGGGTCCTTCACTGGCCAGAGACGACAGCTCATCGCGCAGGAGGGGCAGCCGCTGCTCTGGTGGAGCGCCCCGCAGCACGCGTTCGATGAATTCGGGAGCGAGCACGTAGCCGCGAAGGTTTCGCGACGCTTCGTTGAAGACGCGCCCCGCTTCGCGCAGATCCTCATTGGGCAGCGCTTCGGCGAGCGCGAAGATCTGCTTTGGCGTGTGCGGATGAAAGCGATCCACCTTGAGAAGGAACGACGCCAGCGCGGGCAGTCGTTTCTCCGCGACGTCGGTTGGGATGTTGGCGAGAGCAACGCGGGCCAGGCTCTCCGCGGCGAGCTGGCGCGACTGAGCAGAACCGGGACGTACGGCGGTGAGATTCGCACCGGGAATCGCCAGCTCTTTGCCTGCGGCGCGGGCTTCGTAGGCTCGGCTTGCCACGTCGCTCACTGAATCCGCCAGAGCCGTGAAGAGCTCGTTCGCGCGAGCGGGATCGAATTGGTGCAGCAGCTCTCCCGCAGAAGGCAGCGCCGCCGCCACCGCTTTTTCGTGCTCGCTGGCGCCATGAAGTGCTTCACCCGCTTGCTGCCAGCGAAGGGCACCGCGCAACTGTTCCGAGCCAAGAACCAGCCCTTGCTCTGCGCCAATGAGATCCGGACGGGCTTTCCTCACTGAGAGCAGAGCGCGCGAGGTCAACTCCGTGAGCTCTTCCAGTCGAACATGGTCGAGCGCGCCGGAGGTAGTTAAACGCGCGTCGCGGATCAACTGCGCCGCCAGCTCTGGCCCAAAGCCGCGCGCTGTATTCGCCATCAAGCCCAAGGCGTGCTGTTGCTCGCAGATGTTCCGTTGCAATTGAGTCAGCACCTCCGCGATTTCCGCGGTGCATTTCTGCCAGGCCTCTTCGGTTCCGCGGTTCGACTTGGAGAGCCGCAAGACCCCGATTCCAACCGGACCGCAGCGCTCTATGTGTTTCCAGTCTTCCAAAACAGTGGGTCTGCCTAGGGCTTGCGTCCACTTCTCAATCTCCGCGCCGGGTACTCGCAGCAAGTCGACCACCGAAAAACGAGTGTTGACTTGCTTCATCCAGGGGAGAAATCCGGGATGCCGCGCCAAGGCTTCCAGCTCCGCCAGCTGGCTCGGCTCGAGCGGATACCTCACCGCCTTCTTTGCGCGTTCCCACTCCGCGTAGAAGTGAGGGAAGGAAACCGTGGTCCCCTTGTCCGCACCGCGAAAGGCGAGGGCTGCCCGCAGATTCAGCGGGTTGAACAGCTTCATGTGCAGCCTCGCCCCATTCTCTATTTTCGAGAGTCGTGAGGGCTAAGTTGCGCACTACGCACCTCAGGGATGATCCGCGCTCGGATTTGATGCAGCGGGACAAAGCTCAGCCATCCCGCTGGTTTGCGGCCTTTTGATTTTGTTCGTAGGTCTCGACTTCCTCGGCCACCGGTGGCTTGCGCCCCCGATCTCCGCCTCCGTCTCAACTGGTCTTTCGGACGCGTGTGGGCGTGGCCGAGCGTGCCTTCCACCGTCTGCGTAGAGACGCCGCAGTGGGTGTGGACGGGCTCACCAAGGAGCAATACGAACAGGACCTCTCGGGGCACCTCCGAGACCTGCTCGCGAGGCTGAAGGCGAAACAGTACCGCCACCAACCGATCCGGCGTGTCCACATCCCGAAGGAACAGGGCAAGACAAGGCCGATAGGAAGCAGTCGCTCGTCGCATTCAGTCAATGAAAGAAATGATCGGCGATGATTGCGCAAACGCTCCGCGAGATTGAGGACTTGCTGCGCGAAGACTGAAGCCACCTGCACGTGCTGGTACCCGAAGGACTGTGGAGCGGGGCGGACTTCATGGCGCTGCCGCCCTCTTTTCCACTCGACCTCCTTCGCCGTTTCGCGGTTTCTTTTTCCTCACCTCTTCAGCGACACCTGGAGAAGATGCCCGAGTACCTCTGGAGCGCCGCGGACGGGGTGAAGATGCAGGGCTACAACTCCTCCGAGCTTTGGGATACCGCCTTCGCCGCGCAGGCCATCTGCGCCACCGGCCAGTTGGAGGAGCGCCCCCACACGCTGGAGAGCGCGTACCGCTTCATCGAGCAGAACCAGATTCGCCAGGACCCGCCGGAGCTGGACAGGCACTACCGGCACACCGGCAGAGGCGGTTGGCCGTTCTCCACCGTCGAGCACGGCTGGCCCATCTCGGACTGCACCGCCGAAGGTCTCAAGGCGAGCCTGCTCCTAGAGCCGCAGGCCTTCCCGGGCACGCAGGTCACCCCGGAGCGCCAGCGCCAGGCCGCGGAGCTCATCCTTACCTGGCAGAACGAAGACGGAGGCTGGGCGACCTACGAGCTGACCCGCGGCCCCAAGTGGCTGGAGCAGCTCAATCCATCTGATGTCTTCGCGAACATCATGGTGGACCACTCGTATGTGGAGTGCACGTCCGCCTGCGTGCAGGCGCTTACTGCCTTCTGCGAGCGCTACCCGCACTGGGCGACTCCTGAGATGCGCAGGGCGATTCGGCGCGGCGCTCAGTTCATCCTCGATACCCAGCGAGAGGATGGATCCTGGGAAGGTTCGTGGGGAGTTTGCTTCACCTATGGCACCTGGTTCGTGGGGTCTCGCCGCGGCGAAGGTGCCGGGAGCGGAGACGGCAATCGCCAAGGCGTGCGCGTTCCTCGAAGCGCACCAATTGCCGGACGGAGGCTGGGGAGAGACGCCGCAGAGCTGCCGCCAGCGCCGGTACGTGCACGCACAGACCGGACAAGCGGTGATGACCTCCTGGGCGCTGCTCACCCTGAGCAAGGCCGGGCGAGGAAAGAGTCAGGCCGCACAGCGAGGCGTGGAGTTCCTCATTCAGCGCCAGCGCGAAGACGGCACCTGGCCGCCCGAGCACACCGCCGGAGTCTTCAACAAGACCTGCGCCATTCACTACGACGCGTATCTGCGGGTGTTCCCGGTTTGGGCGCTCGCGCTCTGCGGGCAGGTACAGGCGCCTCTGCCCGCGTAATTGTTTTGGGCCTCGCGCTCTGCGGTCAGGAGGGAAGAGCTCGAGCTTCCGGTGCGCTTGGGGGTCAGACGAGCGGCTGCACCGCGCCGCCCTCACCTTAATTGGGACGGCCCGCAGCCCGGCAGGGCTCATAGGAGAGAATTGCTCCTGGGCGCGCGGCTTGCTGCTTCTTCGGGAGGGGCTGTGCCGCGCACCACCACCCGTTTACGAATTGGGGCGGTCTACGTCCTGTTGGCGGCCTTCACGAGACGAGGTTTCGAGCGTTCTCTTCACATCCGAGCCGGGCTCGCCGTGCCCTGAGAGAAGCGTGCGGGGTTTGTGTTCGCCGTGGGACCGAATCCCGCACGCTTTTTCCGAACGTCCGGACCGGGCGTTGAGCCGTCGCGCTTCGCTCACGTTGCAGCGCTGATCTTCAATTGTTCGCTCCGCGCGAGCACGGCGAATGGCTCTGGTTTGCGTCGGCTCCTCAGAATCAGAGCGGGAGTTTCGGGTGACTTGTATCGCTCGAGTGCCGGGTGTCTTCGCAACCTCGCGCCGGGCACGCAGCGCCTCGCTCCGTTCAGGCACTCGGGTCGATTCCGAGAGAACCTTTGCTGAAGCGAACCCAACCAAGAGCTCTCCCGTCACATAGGCTCGGTGCGTGCTGCCCTTTGCTCGCAGGTAGTCGTTGATCACCTCCCCGAAGCACCGCGATGCTCCGTTGGACGAAACGCGTTCAACCGCGCGCGCACCACGCCAGCGCTTGATCGATGAATGAACGTCAGATTGCCCTGCGCGTCCGCACGTTCCACCACCCCAATGTGCGTGAGCCCGTCGTTGCGTCGCCCGTCGCGGTTGCGGTCATACGTCTCGCGGAAGAACACCAGATCTCCCGGCCTGGGCACGCCCTCCCGCAGCGCTCGACGCTCCTTCGCTCCGCGCCAGATCCACGTCACCCCGTTCTCCCCCACCCGAGGATCCGCGCTCAGCAGCTCGATGCGGGCCGCCTCGTAGGCGGAACGAACCAGCCCCGTGCAATCATCTGGCACCCCCGGATCGACCTTCGCGAGCGAAGACAAAACCCACCAGCCGCAAAGCCCGTTCCAGAATGCGCGCGCGGGGCGAATCCATCCGAGGCGCTGCGTGGGCCCAGCTCGAAAGATACAGAAGCACGATCGTTCTCCACCCCATACCCACCGCCCTCGTTTCGCCCTCCGCCCCAGTTGCTCACCTGAGCCACACCCTGCCAGCGCACCGGAGCAGCCGCTGTGCTTCACCCAACGCTTCGAGCAAGGTTCGAGCAGCGACCGCTCCGCCCCCGTTCCACAAACGAACACCGCGATGCGGGGCGAGAGGAATAGGACCCTTCGCTCTCGCCTCAGCCCCAGATCCGCGCGGGATTCAAGAGCCAAGACGCTCGAGGCGAGCGGACCCGCCGAGCACGCGCGCATCGTCGAAGATCCCAGCGGAATCGCGAATCCAGATCGCCTAGAGAGTCGCCATGGAAACCCGTCACGTCTCTCCGTCCCGCGGCGACGTCCTCCTCCTCGTCGGCACCATGAAGGGGGCTTTCCTGCTCCACAGCCGGCCGGACCGAAAACGCTGGACGCTCGCGGGCCCGTACTTTCAAGGCGAGCCCGTCTACGCGATGGCGCTCGACACGCGCGCTGGACGCCGGCGGCTGTGGGCAGCGACGGGCAGCTGGCACTGGGGCCCAACGCTCCGCCACAGCGACGACTTCGGGAAGACGTGGAGCTCGCCCGAGGAGAACCCGCTCAAGTTCCCCAAGCACACGGAACCCGCGCTCAAGCAGATCTGGCAGGTCGCCCTACCGGAGAATGATCCGTCCGCGATCTACGCGGGCGTCGAGCCCGCCGCGCTGTTCGTCTCTCGCGACGAAGGCAAGACCTTCGAGCTCGTGGAGACACTCTGGAATCATCCGCACCGCCCGAAGTGGCAGCCCGGGGGAGGCGGACTGTGCATGCACACCGTGCTGCCGCACCCGCAGGACACCAACCGGGTGATGGTCGCCGCGTCGGCGGTCGGCATCTACCGCAGCGACGACCACGGAGAGTCGTGGCGCACCTCGCACTCCGGCGTGCGAGCGCAGTTCCTGCCGGATCCCCACCCCGAGTTCGGCCAGTGCGTGCACAAAGTCTCGCGCTCGCGCTCGCGCCCGGAGCGGCTCTACCTGCAAAACCACTGGGGCCTCTACCGGAGCGACGACGACGGCGCGAGCTGGAAGGACATCGCCAACGGCGTTCCCAGCGACTTCGGCTTCCCCGTCGCCGCCGACCCGCACGACGAGGACACCGCTTTCATCGTCCCGCTGGAGAGCGACGGCTTCCGCTGCGTCCCCGAGGGAAAGCTGCGCGTGTACCGGACGAAAAACGCAGGCAAATCGTGGGAGCCGCTGAGCAAGGGACTGCCGCAGAAGAACGCGCTGGAGACCGTGTTGCGAGACGGACTCGACACCGACACGCTCTCTCCGACGGGCGTCTACTTCGGGACCCGTAGCGGGCGCGTGTACGGAACGAACAACGGAGGCAATGCGTGGTCCCTCTTGCAGGAGACGCTGCCGCCCGTGGCCTGCGTGAAGGCAGCGGTGGTGGGGGGCGCGGCGACTGCGCGAAAATCCCCGGCGAAGAAGAAACCGGCGAATCCGCCCAAGCGGAGCCCGAGCCGAAAGCGCAGCTCGAAGCGGTCTTCACGAGCGCGCACGTGAGAAGGTCGGAGGTGAAACAGGCCGCGAGTCCGGTGATCATCGATCAGCCCTCGCCCACCGATGGAGCCGAGCCATGTCTGTAACCGTCGAGCTCCCGGCATATCTGCGCAGCTACGCGGACGGTGTCGCCCGGGTCGAGCTGTCGATGAATGGCGCCACAGTGAAAGAAGTCTTGGACGCATTGTTCACGCGCCATCCCGGACTTCGCGACCGAGTGTTGGACGAGCGCGAGCAAGTGCGCCTGCACGTCAACATCTTCGTGGGAGCGGAGAGCATCCGCTTCACCGGAGGGCTCGAAACGAAAGTACCGGACGGAGAGCGAGTGACCGTGCTGCCCGCCGTGAGCGGCGGATGAATCATTCGAGCGCCGGTTGCTATGCCTCTGATGGTCAGAGCGTGCGTAGCGTCCTTTGGACCATCAATGCTCCTCGTCGCCCGTGAATCCGGGAGAGAAGCTGATCCGGCAAAATCCAAACACGGTCAAGGAGCAGGGCGAGCCGCACTCCTCTCGAGGCACAGGCCAACTGGGCCACCCGGATCGTACCTCCCCAGAGTGCCCGGAGACGGGCCCTTCACCGCGCGCTGTTTCGTTCCCTCGCCAGTGCGGGCACCGGCTGCGCAGCCTGGGCGGCCAATCGCCGCTGACTTCTCAGGCGCAAGAGCGGAGCGCTGCGGATGAACCAGACCCAAAGCGCGAGCACCACGAGCGCGGCCAGCACCTGCACGGGTCCGCTGGCGCCGCGCGCGAGGAGCAGATCGTAGAGCCCATGCGCAGCGGCCGAGACCGAGAAGCCGCCGACCAGCTCCGTGGAACGCCCCTGACGAACACCTGCGACCAGCGCGTAGCCCCAGGGCGCCGCGAAGAGCGCGTGGGTGATCCCCGACGCCGCTGCGCGCGGAAGCTGATCCACTGCGCCCAATTCGCCTGAAACCCAGAGCGTTATCCCCTCTGCGGACGCGAACCCAATGCCCGCGCAGGTGGCGTAAACCAGCCCGTCGATCCGCCGGTTGAATCGCCTCGCCACCAGCGCCATCGCCACCGCGGGAAGCAGCTTCGCTCCCTCTTCGACGAGCCCGATGATCGCGGAGAGCTCCGCCGCTCGCGTCAGCGGCCCACTGGTAATCGCCACCCACGTCACGCTCAATCCAGTGCGCCCAAGCAGCTTGAATCCCAAGAACGCCAGACCCATCGACGCGACGCCGCCGACCACACCCGCGAGCTGAAAGCGCCACGACACCGCGCGCGCCGGATACTTCCACTTGAAGTACGCCAGTCACGCCAGCGCAGCCACCGCGAACAGCGCGAGGTTGCGAAGAAGCCCCAGTCCCGCCGGAGACAACAACATCGAAAGCAGAAAAGACACGCGCATGGAGATGAAGCCGGAAGGCTTCCTCGCGATTATCGCTCGGTCCTTGCCACGCGCTCGCTGCGCCGCATCAGCACCTTGGCGGCGAAGCTGGCCAGCGCGCGCTCCACGTCGTGACGGGTCTCACCGAAGGGGATCTGCTGAACCCACGCGAACGTCGCACATCTCCGCTCAGCTCCTGCGGCCGTGCGCTGGCAATCGCCGGGTGCGCAGCGACTGCGGCTACGCTCGCACCGTGCTCAACCCCTCGTCTCGGTTCGGAGTCTTCTGAGCGTCCGTCCTGGGAATTGCAGCCGTGGCGGACGCCGCGGGTTGGCAACCAGCGGCTTGACCCGGTGAAGTTGTGGATGAGCTGGCGCCGCGCTCCACACGACAAGCAAAGCAGCCGGGCCGAGCGTTGTGCGCGTGGAGGTATGCCGCTTCCGGATTCGAGAACAGCCGCTCGATCGAGGCTTCGAGCTCCACGCCCTCCACGACCTCGCAGCCCACCATCTTGTGATGGGCGCTGTAGGCGCGCAGCGAGAGCAACCGTCGCCGCAGCGAGTCGGGAACGGTCTTTGCCAAGGTGTAAGCGACGCATGTTTCCTCGTGGATGAAGATGGGGCCGGCGTTCTGGTAGGGCCCGGGACCGTCGAACGGGGAATACGTGAAAAGAAGCACCCGCTCCCCGACCTGCGCGTCCGCGAGACAAATGCGGCAAGGTGTCGAGAAGGGCTCCGCTACCACGCTGGTGCGCAGCCCGTGATTTCCGAAATCATCGCGGCGCCGCAACCGCACGCGGCTCGCGACGTCTGGGGAAATGGGCAACACGTTGAAGCGAATCATCTGTGCGTTCTCCTGATGAGACAACGCGATGGCTTCTCGCCCAACTCTTACGTGTGCTCCACCCGGTTCTTGCTGCCGCCGCGCGCGGCCTCCACACCCAAGATCGCCCGTTTGCGCAGAGCTCCCCAGTGGTAGTCGCCGAAGGCGCCCGTGGATTGGATTACCCGGTGGCAGGGGATGAGCACCGCAATTGGGTTCTGACCCACCGCCCGTCCCACCGCGCGCGCAGAGCCGGGCGCTCCAATCCAGTTGGCGAGCTCGCCGTAGCGGGTGACAGCTCCCTCTGGGATGCGCAGCAGCGCCTCCCAAACCTTGAGCTGGAGCTCGCTTCCCCCGAGGAGCAGAGACAGAGGCTTGGGCCGAAGCCCACGGACACGGCGGATCATCTCGGCGGCGAAGGGTTGCGTGCGTTGGGGACGGTGGGAGATACGCGCAGCCGGCCATCGCGCTCGCAATGACGCAACCTCCGCGTCGGTCGAGCTGCCCACGACGAACGTCAGCCCACAAAGCCCGCGTGGCGTCACCGCGAACAGCGCCTCGCCGAAGGGAGTCGAGTGGACGCCGTAGGAAATCTCCAGCTCAGGGGACTTGAACTCGCCCGGCGTCATCGCCTCCAACCGCAGGAAGAGATCATGCAGTCGCCCAGGGCCGGACATCCCCACGTCCAGACTCGCATCGAGCACACTTCGCGAATCCGAAAGCAGCCGCTTCGCATCCTCGAGCGCCTGGAACTGAAGAAACCGCTTCGGGCTGACCCCGGCCCAACGCTGGAACAGCCGCTGGAAGTGGAACTCGCTCAACCCAACGTGCGAAGCAATGTCCTTGAGCGCGGGCCGCTCCTCCCGGTGTTGTTGCAAGAAGCGGATCGCCCGCTCCACACGCTCGTAGTCCCGCCTCGACATGACGCCCATTCATTGCGCGTCCCGGAGCCGAGTCCCACCCGTTTCTTGCGGTCAAAGCGTCAACGGCGGATGGCCGTCGTTCGTACTTCTTCGTGGCGCTTCGGTAAACGAGGATTTACTCCCCCCAGGAACCATGACGACGGTCAGCAAGTCCACGGTGTCCATCCTGTAAGCGACCACCAACGGACCGCCGAGCGAATCCCCAGTGCACCCATGCTCCTGCACGAGCAACCCGTCGAGGTCCGGGCCAAGTCACCGCTTGCGGAGCTGCGCCAGCTTCGAGTGGGGATTCCGGTCCTTGCTGAGCACTACTCGAAGGCGGAGCTGGCGAAGCGACTCAAAGGCAAACCGCTCGAAACGGGCCTTCTCTGGATTGACGCGGACGCCGCCCTTCCCTCGAGCGATCCGGCGACCGCGGCGCAGCGCAAGGCCACCTTCGTTGTCGACTTCGATCAGCCCGTCTTTCGCGAGCTGCAGGACGAGCTTCTCCGGCACCACGCAGAAAAATCCATTCCGGAAACCGTGCGAACCTTCGTGCGCGGACACATTCGGAGCAAGAACTACCAGCGCGGGTTTGATCTCGCGTCCGTCGTCGCCCCAGCGCTGCACCGAGCACGCTGTCCTGAGCGCCGCCGTCAAAGCCGGGCCACCACTGCGCGACGCCGGGCTCGGCGAGAATCCGGACGAATGCCGGCAGATCCCTCTCACGCGGTCGTCGGAGAAGGATCCGCGCTGACTGAAGAGTGGGTGGCATGCTCGAGCGCTCTCGCCGATCTAGTGGAGCTGCGAGAGGCCAACCCAAAGCTGCCCGCACAATGCCGTGAGGATTGCTCAGCATTGCGCGGAACCATGCCACTTTTCGAAGCGAGCTGTCTCGCCGAGACCGCCTCCGTCGCTACGTTAGAAATTGCTTTGGCGTCTCCGCCTTGGAGGGCATGCCCAGCCGGCGACACAGCTCATCGGCCATCATGTCGAAGAGGAAGGCGATGGAGCTGGCGCCGTCCACCTCGGCGAAGCGCAGCGGCAGCCCGGCGCAGCTGGCGGACTGGAACGCCTCGTGGCGGGGGATGGTCGTCTCGAACAACCGACTCGCGGGCGTGTCGCAGTTGAGCCGCTGGAACGCCTCGACCGAGGCCGGGGACCGGCCCTGGAACATGTTGACGACCACGCCCAGCTGCTGCGGCCTGCGCTCCTCCGGCATCGCCGCGAGCGTGCGGCCGAACAGCTCGAAGTTCCGGCCGGCCACCATCTCCGACTTGAAAACACCCAGCGCGTGCGAGCACGCACAGAGCACGTCTTGGGTCGTCCCGTGCATTCCCGCGGGGCAGTCCACCAGCACCACGTCGAACTTCTCGCCCAGGCGTTTGATCAACTTCTTCCACGCCTCGGATTGATCCTTCCGGCCCATGTCCGCGCTGAACAAGCCCTGAGCCGCCGCAGGCAGCAGCTTCAGCTTTGCCAGCGCGGTGTCGCGCAGCGCTTCGGCGAGCCGCTCGGGCTTGTCGAGCACGTCGTATTCTTCCACCTCAGCCAGCACCAAGGACCTCTTGGAGTTTCCTAAAGACGTGGTTCAGTCGTTGGCTTCGCGTTCGAACTTGCACAGGGTGGTGAGACGCACCCGCACGCCAAGCCGCTGAAAGGTTTCCGTGGAGCAGGTGTGCTCGAGGTGGTCGAAGACTTTGACGGAAGCGCGTACCGGGCGGTTTACACGGTGAAGTTCGAGGGCGTGATCTACTGCCTCCATGCCTTCCAAAAGAAGTCGAGGCGAGGAATCGAAACGCCCAGAGAAGAGATTGAGACCGTTCGGCGGCGAGTCAAGCGTGCCGAGGAGATTCATGCTGAACGCGAGAATGGAGAGCAGCAATGAAGACCAAAGATTACGTCGTGAGTAGCGATAACGTGTTCGCAGATCTGAAAGTCCCGAATCCCGAAGAGGCGTTGCTCAAGGCTCGACTGGCGGTGGCCATCACGAAGGCCATCAGGGCTCGTGGGCTGACGCAGAAGGAAGCGGGAAAGCTGATTGGCCTCAAGCAACCGAAGGTCAGCGACATCTTGGCCGGCCGGCTGACCGGGTATTCAGTCGAGCGGCTGATGCGGTTCAGGACCAGAGTTCTTGCTTGGGTTGCAGCCAGGCGAAGCAGTCGTTCAGGGCAGTGACTACCTTCCTGGCATGAACCGCTTGATTGCCGCCGTGGTGTTTTTGGGAAGCGGCGTTGTACTTGCCCAAGACGGCGGTACGAAGGCTTCATCGCCGGAGCTTCGCCAGGGCATTCTTAAGCCGCGTGTGCTCGATCCAGGCAAGAACCCGGACTCGAGCAGCGCCGGACGATACGGTACAGACTCCGAAGCAGCGGGCATGATGGGCACGAGGAATCCGATGGGCGGAAGCAGCTGGTCCGGTTACCCCGCGCCGAAGGCGGACCCACGAACGAAGGAGCCGAAACCGCTTCCTGAGACGCCGTAAGCCCCGAAAGACGTGGGCCGGCGGAGGCATCTTCGAGCCGTGCTAGATTCCACGGCGATGTCCCGCTCTGCCCGTCAGAACGACCTCAGTGCTACTGCCGCCGATCTCTACGCGATCCCGGAAGCGGTGCGTCGGCACGAGCTGGTCCATGGTGTGCTCGTGGAGAAGGCGCAGCCCTCCGCTGAGCATGGAACGGCACAGCGAAAGTTAGGAACGTTCGTTGATCCCTTCGATCGTCGACCCGGAGGACGTCTCCCTGGTGGTTGGTGGTTGATGACCGAAGTGGAGATCGAACTGGCGCCGGACGAGATCTTTCGTCCTGACGTGCTGGGGTGGCGCAGAGACCGCGTTCCGGATCGGCCGAAAGGAAATCCAATCCGGCTCGCTCCTGATTGGATAGCAGAAGTGCTCTCGCCGTCGAACTCAGGGACTGATCGGGTGGAGAAGCTCAACGCGTACCATCAGCATCGCGTCCCGTATTACTGGATCGTGGATCCGCAGGAAAAGACGCTCTCCGTTTTTCGCTGGGCGGAGCCGGGATATCTGCTGACGCTGGCCGCTACGGCGGGTCAGGTTGTTCACGCGGAACCGTTCGAAGCGTTGGCGCTCCGAGTTGGCGAGCTGTTTGGCGATGAGCCCGCCGACGACTGAGCGGCCCCGTTATTTCTTTTTCTTCCAGAGCTGCTTGATCCAGTCCTCGACGTCATCCGCTTCAGACGGGATGAACGCGGACAGGTTCTTTACGCCCTTCGCGGTGACCAAGATGTCGTCCTCAATCCGCACGCCGATGCCGCGGTACTTCGCGGGCACTGTGAGGTCGTCGGTCTGGAAGTAGAGGCCGGGCTCCACGGTGAAGACCATGCCAGCTTTGATCTTCCCGAACTTGTACGCCTCCATGCGGGCCTGCGCGCAGTCATGGACGTCGATGCCGAGCATGTGGCTGATGTTGTGGAGCGAGTAGCGCTTGTAGAACTGCTTCTCCTCTTTGAGCGCTTCCTCCGCGCTGGTGGGGAGGATGCCCAGCTCTTCCAGTCCGTGCGCGAGGACGGACATGGCGACCTGATTCGGCGCCATGAAGTCGACGCCGGGCTTGATCGCCTTCATCGCGGCCTTCTGTGCGGTGTGGACCAGCTCGTAGATTTCCCGCTGCTCCTTGGAGAACTTGCCACTGATCGGCAGCGTTCGCGTGATGTCCGCGGTGTAGAGGGTGTGCGCTTCCACGCCCGCGTCCAGCAGCAGGAGTTGGCCCTTCTTCAGCGGTCCATCGTTGCGCGTCCAGTGGAGCACGCACGCGTGAGCGCCGGACGCGGCGATGGTGTTGTAGCCCACGTCATTTCCTTCAACGCGCGCGCGCAGGTTGAACACGCCTTCGACGTGGCGCTCGGTGCCGCCGTCTTTCAGAGAGTGAATGACGTCTTCGAAACCGCGCTGTGTGGACTTGATCGCCGCGGAGAGCTCACGGACTTCTTGACCGTCCTTGACCAGCCGCATCTCCGAGAGCGCCTGCGCGAGCTGCCTGTCGCGTTCGGCCTGCTCGGGAAGGAGCTCGTCCGCCTTATCGGAGAATTTTCTGAGGATGCGCCAAGGTCGCGTCGCGGGCGTTTTGAGGGACGTTAGATAGTCCTTGAGCTCATTGAGGCCGCGGCACGTGTCGATCTTGAAGCGCGCTCGGCTCGTCTCGACGCCAAGACGCGGACCGACCCAGAGCTCTCCTTTGCTCCGGTCCGTGTAGAAGGTCGCGTCACTGCGGCCGGGGTTGGGTTCCACGAAGAGGAGGTCTTGGTGTCCGCCGCCTTCCTTGGGCTGCAGTACCAGTACGCAGTCGGGCTCGAGGTTCCCGGTCAGGTAGTAGAAGTCGCTGCCCGGACGGAAGCGGTAGTAGGTGTCGTTGGCGCGCACCTTCTCATGGCCAGTCGGAATCACCAGCGTCTCGCCGGGAAAGAGTTTGGAGAGCGCTCGGCGTCGTGCGTGGAACGAAGATGCGCGATCAATCGCGGGCGGGAGCTTGGTCGAGCCGGGCTTCCAATCCTTGAGCATGAACTCCAGCAGCGCGGGAGGCGGCGTCGTGTCGTGGCTCGCGGGCTTGGCGACGGGCGCTTGAGGTTCCACCTTGACGGGCGTGGCCTGGGGATCTTGCGGGGTCGTGCTCATGGCGGTCGATTCTGTAACACGCGGCGGCCCTCGAGCCAGCCGAACAGGAAAGGCACGGCGGTCTCAACGCGCAGCGTTCTAGGTCCCAAGCTGACCGGGCGAAAGCCCTGCGCGGAGAGCAGATCCAGCTCGAAGGGAACCCAGCCACCTTCGGGACCAATCGCGACGACGGCGGGGGAAAGCGCTGTCGGCGCGTGCGCGTCCGGCGCGGGATGGGCGACCAGGCGAGCGCGGGGTGCAGGGAACAGGCTGTCGAGTTCGTCTTCAACGAAGGGACGAAAGCGTTCTCGAATCAGCAGCTCCGGCAGGCGCGTGTCCCGCGCTTGTTCAAGGCCCAGCAGCAAAAGCTCTCGCAGGTGCGGGGGCTCCACGACGTTTGAATCGAAGTAACTCTTCTCCACGCGCGCGGCGTTGACCAAGACGATGCGGTCGACGCCGAGCGACGCGACTGCGGGAAGAACCTTCTTGAGCGCCTTCGGACGGGGAATCGCCAGAATGAGATCGAGGCCCGCACGCGGTGGCGGTGGCTGTGAGAGCGTGACCTTGAGCTCAAGTGTCTCGGCGGACACCTGCAGCACTTCCGCGGTTCCGACGTTGCCGCCCACCAAACCGACGCGAAGAGGGTCACCTCGGGTGAGCTTCAGGATTTCTTGCGCGTGACGTGCTCGGCGCCCGACCAGCGTCGCGACGCCTGAGTCAGTCAGCTCAGCGGGTTCCAGCAGCAGCAGGTTCACGAGGTGAGCGAGTCCGTCTCCTTCTTGATCTCGCCCTTCCACGTCTCGTGATCTTTCGCTCCACCCACTCGCGCCGCCTTCGCGGTGCGTTGCCGGTCGACGAGATCGTGGTGCGTGGAGAAGTAGGGGAGGCTCTTGCCGATCAATTCGCGCACGGTCTCCATCTTGTGGTCCGTGAGCACTTTGAGCAGCTCTTCCTTCAGCTTCGCGATGACTTCGTAGCCCTGAAGCATCGCGCCGGTGCAGACCTGTACGGTGTGCGAGCCCAAGAGGAGAAACTGCGCGGCGTCGTAACCGGTGTCGATGCCGCCCATACCGGAGATGGGAAGGTCGGGGAACGCTCGGGCAATCTCCATGATGTGGCGCAGCGCGATCGGCCGCACCGCGGGACCGGAGTAGCCGCCAGGGACCGTGTAGCCCTCGCCGGTGGGCATGGGACGCAGGGTTCGAAGATCCACGCCGATGATGGACAGGATCGTGTTGATCGCGGAGATGCCGTCGACCTTGGCCCTCACTGCTGCTCGAGGGGCCGCCGTGGGATCGCCCACGTTCGGTGTCATCTTCGCCCAGACGGGGATCTTCGAGACCTCCTTCACCCAGCCAATCACCTCTTCGCAGAGCGAGGGATCCTGACCCATCGCCGCGCCCATCTTCCGCTCGGGCAGACCGTGAGGGCAGGAGAGGTTCAGCTCGAAGGCGTCGACGCCGGTTTCTTGGGTGCGGCGGACAATCTCGTGCCACGCCTCGCGCCGGTATTCCTCCATGATCGACGCGACCAGCACCTTCTTCGGGTACGCCGCCTTGAGCTGCTTCAGCTCGGTGAGCCACGTCTCGAAAGGGCGGTCGGAGATGAGCTCGATGTTTTCGAAGCCGACGACGATCTTGTCGTCTTCGCGCGACTTGAGCTTTCCGTAGCGAGGAGCGGTGTTGATCACCTTGCTGGAGTCCAGGCTGATGGTCTTGATCACCATCCCGCCCCAGCCCAGGTCGTACGACTTGGCGATGACCTTCGCGTTCGTTCCGGGAGGGCCGGAGCCCAGCAGAAACGGGTTTTCGAGCTCCATCCCGTTCACAGTGACATTGAGAGACGGCGCCACGGTTTACCCCCTTCAAAAGCCGGCATTAGCGCTCTATCCGAGCGACAGAGCAAGGCGCCAGCACTTGCGGCCCACTCCTCCCTCTTGTCATAAGCGCCGGCGTGGAATTTCGCGAAGTCTGTCAGCGCTGCCGCCGTCCTACCTCGGTCTGCTTTTGCGGCCAACTCGTCGAGGTTCCCACCCGCACTCGAGTGGTGTTCCTTCAACACCCGCGCGAGCGCTACGTCGCCATTGGCACCGCGCGGATGGCCCATCTCTCCTTGCCCAACTCCGAGATTCACCTCGGCGTCGACTTCGCCGACAATTCGCGCGTCAACGCGGTGGCCGCTGACTCAGGGACGGCGGTGCTCTTTCCAGGTCCCGGCGCGGCGGATCCGAGGTCGATGGGACCGAACGGACCCAAGCACCTGATCGTCGTCGACGGGACGTGGCCTCAGGCGAAGAAGGTCATCGATCGCAACCCCGTGCTGCGGCGTCTTCCTCGAGTGGGGTTGACCCCACGTCGGCCCGG
>JBQTKE010000569.1:0-4052 GCA_052386435.1 Myxococcaceae bacterium | reverse complement strand
CGAGCCCACTGTTTGCGCGTCTGCTGCCGTTTGCGCGCCTGGTTCATGTTCTGCAACAGCGCCAGGGCTTCCGGATGAGCGGGCACCAGCGCCAGCGCCTGGTTCAGACACGAGAGCGCTTTGGCGCCACGCCCCTCGCGGTTGAGCGTTTCGCCGCGTTTGACCAGCGCCTCGGCCACGCGATCCCGCAGCTCCTTCCGGTAGGACGCCGGCTCCGCGAAGAACGATGCGACCTCTCCTTGGATGTCTTCCAGGCCCACGCTGTTCAAGTAGTCCGACAGCGCGTCCCTCAGCTTGCTGGCGGCGGGGTAGCGCGCCGCGGGCTGACGGGCGAGACACGTCGCGAGGATCTCCGAGATCTCATCCGAGAGGGTAGGGACCAGCTGTCGCGGATCGTCATACGTCCCGTCGAGAATCCGCTTCAGCGTGGACGTGGTGCTGGGGCCGACGAACGGCAACCGCGTGGTCGCGAAGAAGTAGAGCATCGTCCCCAGGGAGAAGATGTCTGCTTCCGCGCCCACCGCTTCGCCTTCGATGATCTCCGGCGCCATGTGCGCGGGAGAGCCGACCAGCGCACCGGTCATGGTCATGCGGTCGTCGCGGTCGATGATCTTGGCGATGCCGAAGTCCATCAGCTTGATCACGCCGTCATGGCGGACCATCACGTTCTCCGGCTTGAGATCGCGGTGAATGATCCCCGCCTCGTGCGCATGCGCCAGCGCGCAGGCCACTTGGTGAATCACCATCGCCGCGACTTCGGGCGGATCGAACGTCTGCTCGTTCAGGAACTGCCGCAGCGTCTGGCCGCGGATGTATTCGGTGACGATGTACGCGTCCTGAGCGTCCGCGCCCGCGAAGTCGAAGACCTCCAAGATGTTGGGGTGGTGGAGCTTGGCCACCGCCTTCGCTTCGCGCGCCAGCCGCTTGCGCGACTCGTCCTTCGTCGCCAGATGCGGATGGAGGATCTTGACCGCGACCTCGCGATCAAGCGCGGTGTCGAGCCCTTTGTAGACGATGCTCATCCCGCCCTGGCCCAACTGCTCCAGGATCCGGTATCGCCCAATGTGCCGGCCCACCCAGGTCATGACGCGCTAGCTGTCCCCCAAACACATGCCAAGGCTGCGGGCGAACCGCACCGCCTCGCCCTGGGGATCCACCCGTTTCGACTTCGTCGTCTCCGCCAGCGGCACCGGCACCAGATCATGACCGTGCAGCCCCACCATGTGCCCCCACTGTTGGTGCCGCACCAGGTCCAACACCTTGCACCCAAACCGCGTTGCAAGGAGTCGATCGGTCGCGGTCGGACCGCCACCACGCTGGAGATGGCCCAGCACGGTGACGCGAATCTCAGCGGGCACGTGCCGCGCCAGGAGATCCGCCGCGACCTTGCCCGCGCCTCCGAGTCGAACGACGCCACGGCCCGGGATGGCATTGGCCTGTTCCAGCACCGCCAGTGTTCCGCCCTCTGGGTATGCGCCCTCTGAGACGACGATGATCGAGAAGCTGCGCCGCCGTTCGGATCGACGACGAAGCTTGGCGAGGATCGGTTCAAGGCGGTAGGGGATCTCTGGGATCAGCACCACGTCCGCGCCACCGGCAATGGCTGAGTCCAACGCGAGAAAGCCGGCGTGACGCCCCATCACCTCCAGCACCATCACCCGCTGATGGGACTCGGCCGTCGAATGGAGCTTGTCGACGGCGTCGGTGCAGATGGCGCGCGCGGTGTCGAACCCGAAGGTCTGATCCGTGCCAGTGAGATCGTTGTCGATCGTCTTCGGACAACCGACGACCTTGATCCCCTTCTGACCCAGGCCATGGGCAATGGAGAGGGTGCCGTCACCGCCAATCGCGACGAGTCCGTCCAGTCTCAGCGCCTCACAGCGCCGAACGACCTCGTCAGAGAGATCCTTCTCTACGAAGGTTCCGTCGGGCTGCCGCACCGCGTACTGGAAAGGGTTCGCTTTGTTCGACGTGCCGAGAATCGTGCCGCCCTTGGGAAGAATGCCGCGGACGGCTTCGAGCGTGAGCGGGACAGCCATGTCCGGCTCGACCAGCCCTTCGTAGCCGTTCTCGAGCCCCACCAGCTCGTGCCCAAACTCCAACGACGCGCGCTTCACCACCGCGCGAACAAGCGCGTTGAGGCCCGGGCAATCACCCCCACCTGTGAGCACACCGAGTCGAAGCTTTGCCCCCACGCGAGGCACCTACGTCAGAGAAGAGGTGGATACCGTGACATCTGCGTCCGGGGGGCTGACTCTAAAGGGACCAAGCAGGCAGGGCAACGGGCGGTTACGACATTTTTGCCCGGCTGGGCTGGGACATCTCCGACAGGGTGTCGCCGTTCCAGATACCATCGCCCGCTCGCCATGTTGCGCGTCCTCGCACTCCCGGTCGTCATCCTGCTATCGGCCGCCGGGACGAACCCCAGCGGTGACACACCTGTGCGTTCGACGCCGGGACAGGGCGGAGGTGTCACTTCCGAGCCTTTGTTCCCGGCGGAGGGGATTTCGTTCAAACCGCGCGTCGAAGAGGCGTTGTTGGGCGCGCCCGTTCGCCAAGACGGCTACTCGATTCGGCCGCCAAATGGCTTCCGCATGGTTCGGATGAACCTCTTCCACGGCACGCGCTCCCTGGCGATGTCCGCGGAACCCTCCTTTATATCTGCGGCGCTGGTGGATGGTCCGAGCGAAGAAGCCGCGGTGATGGTGGTGTCGGTGGTGGAGAGCGGCTTCGCGGCGGCGCCGAGTGATCGTGAGAAGTTCGTCGAGGCGGTCGCGAAGCATTTCAAGGACCGCGTGGATCTCCCCTTGTCAGTCGAGCGCGCGGAGCAGAAGACGGCGCCGCAAGCCCGAGTGGAGGTCGTGGGCACCGCGCGGCAGGACGATCAGCTGCGGCGAGTGCTGGCGATTGCGTTCGCGGGTGAGGGGAAGCACATCGTCCTGGTCTTCAGCGCCCCCGCGGGACGGTGGGAAGCACTGGAGCCGGCGTTCCGAGCGACTATCCAGAGCTTCCGGCCGGAGATTCCTGCCGGGAAAACGCTCTCACCGAATGTCGCGTGGATGCTCGCGGGAGCAGCCGCGGTGCTGCTGTTGATCTCATTCGCGCTCTACCGGAGACGCCGTCGCGCGGAGCCCGAGCCGGCTCTGAGATAGAGCGCGCCGCGCCGCAAGGACCTCATTGTCAAAGCGACAGGGGACTAGGGTAGAGACATCTCCATGTTCGATGCGAGAACCGTGGAGCGCTGGGCTTACGACTTCGTCAGCGCCACGCGTCTGGCCGACAAGCTCTCGCCGCCGGAGCCTCCTTCGAGGTGGTTGCATCCTGCCGAGCCGTGCGTGATCGAACGGCCGGGTCGTCCGCCGGAGATGGTCGTCCGCGAGGCGAAGAAAAAGACCCCGAAGGTCCATCACCCCGCTCGCCGTGCCGAAGTCCTTCACACGTTCCTTCACCACGAGCTGCAAGCGGCGGAGCTGATGGCCTGGGCAATTCTCGCGTTTCCGCAAACGCCTCCGTCTTTCCGAAAAGGTCTGCTGGGGATCTGCCGCGACGAGATTCGCCACCTTCAGATGTACGGCGCGCACCTTGAGACGTTGGGCTTTCCCTTCGGCGCGTTTCCCGTCAACGATTGGTTCTGGTGGCGCGTCCCGGCCAACAACCCCGCGCCCGCGCATTTTCTCGCGCGAATGGGGATCGCCTTTGAAGGCGCGAACTTGGATCACGGCGCTCGCTACACCGCGGCGTTCGCGGCGGCAGGAGATCACCGCGCCGCGGAGATTCAGGCGCAAATCGTTGAGGAAGAAGTACCTCACACCGCGTTCGCGCTGCATTGGTTCCACCAGTTCACGGGCGACACTTCGTTCGAGGGATGGCGCAAGTATCTGCCTTCGCCGATCAGTCCGGTGATGGCGCGTGGTGCGCCGCTGAATGTCGAAGCACGGCTGAGGGCGGGCTACACCCCGGCGTTTCTAGAATCTCTGGTCGCTTGGGACGCAGGCCCCGCGGGCAAGTCGTGAGCCTGTTCGATCATTTCCAGCCTCGAAAGACCACCCGCG
>JBQTKE010000568.1:0-4335 GCA_052386435.1 Myxococcaceae bacterium | reverse complement strand
CCTAGAAGGGGAAACGTCTTGTCGGAATCGCTGGACGTGCCCTTGGACGACCTGTTCGACGGGGATCCCGCGCCCGCGGCGGCACCTGTCCGCTCGCCGGAGATCGTCTCCTCTCGCGCCCCTATCGTGGACGAGAACATCCTCGGCCGGACGGTCGCTGGACGCTATCAAGTGTTGGAGCGAATTGGCGCCGGCGGGATGGGACGCGTCTACAAAGCGTTCGACCTGCGCGGCAACCGCGTGGTGGCGCTCAAAGTCCTGGAGCGAAAACACCCGGACCCCGCCTTCATCAAGCGCTTCAAACTGGAAGCGGCGATCACCTCGCAGCTGCGCCACCCGAACACGATCCAGGTGGTGGATCACGGCACGTCTCCCGAAGGGCTGCTGTTCATCGCCATGGAATACCTGCAGGGGCAGACGCTGGCGGAGCTCTTGGGCCGAACCCACGCCCTCCCTTGGCAGCGCGCGGTGCACATCATTCAGCAGATCTGTCGATCGCTGCGCGAAGCGCACCGTCTGGGTCTGGTCCACCGCGATCTCAAGCCGGCCAACGTGATGTTGATCCCAGACGGGCAGGGGCGCGATCTGGTGAAGGTGCTGGACTTCGGCCTGGCCAAGCAGTTCGACGAAGAGCGGATGCGCGGCGGAGAGATCACCGCCAACGGGATGATTGTCGGCTCGCCGCAATACATGGCGCCCGAACAGGCCACCGGCGCTCGAGCGGATCCACGCAGCGACATCTACTCGCTGGGCGTTCTCTTCTACGAAGCCCTCTGCGGCCGTCCGCCCTTTCAAGCGCGCCAGTACATCACCGTTCTTCTGAAACACGTTCACGACGCGCCCCCGCCCATGCGCCACAGTCCCGCGGGGACGCTGATTCCAGACGGCATCGAAGCGGTGGTGATGCGCTGTTTGGCGAAGGAGCCCGCGAAGCGCTTTCAGTCGATGGACGAAGTGTTGGGCGGAATCGTTCGCGCCGCGTCCGTGTTGGGCGAAGAGCTGACGATTCCCCTCGCCGGCGTGGATCAATTGATCTTCCCCGGCGACGAGCCACCTCCGCCCAAAGGTGATCGCCTCTCGCGCGGCCTGCTCTACTTTTTAGGCATTGCCGCCGCGGGCGTGCTGATCGTCTCGCTCAAACCCTTCCTGCTGGAGAAGCTCATCCTGGGCGAGCCCGCCCCTGCTTCGGCCGCTAAAACCTCTCCGAGCGAGCAGATGCCCGCGGACGCGACCGCCAAGCCGCGTGAGCGCATTTTCTTCAAGGTGAGCAGCGATCCTTTAGGAGCAGCCGTTTCATTGCGCGGCCAGGTGTTGGGTTCGACGCCGCTGCAGTTCTCGATCCCCGCCAGCCCAGACGGCACCGCGCGCGTGGAGCTTGAATTCAACCGCGAGGGGTATTTCCCGCTGATCACCAGCGCGGGAGGCTCCGGTCCCGTCATCACCCTCGCGCAGAAGCTCCGCCCTCTTCCCAAGCTGGAGCGAAAGCGCGCGCGCACCGCGGTGCCGGAGAAGACAGAGCCGGTGCTCGCGCCAGAGCCCGCGCCTCTCTCTGCTTCCGACGGTGACGTGCTGACCCTGAACGGCGAAGAGACCACGCTCACTTCCGGCGGACCGATTCAAGCCGCGCCGAAGACGCCGCCAGAGGTGGTGGAGACGAAAGAGCCCATCTACCCCCGCGCCGCGCTCGAAGCACATGTGGGCGGCACGGTGACGGCGCGTTGCCGAATCTCTGAGAAGGGACAGGCGTCCGGTTGTCAGATTCTCAAGGGCGTGCCGTTCATGGATGAGGCGGTGATCGCTGCTCTCGAGGCCAGCCGCTACCGCCCTGCCACGCTCGCGGGAAAGCCGATCGCGGATGAGTACACTCTGCAGGTGAGCCTTCAGCCGCCGCCGCGGTAGACTCCGCGCCGCTTCGCTCCATGAGCTAGATGACTCGCCCCACCGACAGCGCGCTCGCGTTTCCGCTCCGATCTGTTGCATCCGCGCTGCCCGCGGTAGGCGCAGAGACGGACATTCGCGAGCTGCTCCTTACGCTGCTTGGAGAAGAGGCGGCGGCGCGCTTCGAGAGGAGAGTGAAGCGCTGGTCCGGGCCTGACCAATACGAATCCGAGCAAGTGCTCTTTCGCGAGGCCGGCGCTCGAGATCGTTTGAACGCCGAAGACGTGGAACAGGTTCTCGACGGCTCGGTGCTGGTGCTCCGCAACGATGGCCGGACCGACTACGTCATGCGCGATCACCACATGATCGACGTCGCCTGCTACCACTTCGCGACGAGCGGAACCTTCCCCTCCGCGCTGTTTCACGCGGATCGCCACTCCGACTGGTGCCGGGACGCGAACCTCTCGCGCCCCGTGGAGCAAGCTGCGACGTGGTGGGCGCTGCTCGAAGGATTGAAGCGGCCCAACGGCGTGCCGGTGCTGCGCGAACGAGACGTCTTCTTCGTCACCGCCCGCGCCGCGCACGAGGCCTGGATGCCGGGACGTGAAGTCGCCACGTCGCTCACTGTTCCGGGAAGCGTCGACACCTCGGAGATGGACTGGGCGCATGTGCTGGAGCGACCCGAGGTGCTGACCGCGGACTGGGTCTCGCTGGATCTCGACTACCTGCAACCGTCGCCCCAACTGCGCCTGGCCTCGGGAATGCTCCGCGAGGAGCAATTCGCGCGACTGATGAAACAGGCGAAGGTGCGGGTCTTCGTGCTCTCACCGCAGTTCACGCGCGGCGGAGATCGCTTCGAGCGTTGGCTGGTGCACGGCAGCCGCGGCTCTTCACTCCGACTGCTCAACTTGCTCCGCGGCCGAGGAGTGGCCCCGCGTCCGAAATCGGGCTAAGCATGGGCCCTTCTCCACGCGTGCACCCAAGAGCTCCGCCAGCCGTTTTCCGCGTGGTCTGTCGAGCGTTCCCGCTTGTGGGGTGGCTCGTCTCGGCCTCCGCGTTCGCGCAGATTTTTTCACCCGGCCCGTTGGCGCGCGCCCACCAGGACCTCGAAGGTTTGGCGAACTGTACCGCGTGTCACCCCGCGGGCTCCAAGCTCTCCGCGGAAGCCTGCGAATCGTGCCACAAAGAAATTCAGACGCGCATTCAGAAAAAATCCGGCTTTCATGGCCGACTCACTCTGGAACAGAAGGCCGAGTGTTGGAGCTGTCACCACGATCACCAGGGCAAGAACTTCGACATGCTGGACTGGGGCGAAGGGGGAAAGCTCAAGTTCCCGCACGACAGGACCGGCTGGCCGCTGGAAGGAAAACACCGCGAGGTGAAGTGCGAGGACTGTCACCAGAAGCGCTTCATCGAAGACTCCGCGGTGATCGCCATGCTCAAGGCCCAGGTCGGCCGCTTCTCTTGGTTGGGCGTACCCCCGCGCTGCTCGAACTGCCACTTCGACGAGCACCGGCACCAGCTCCCTGACACCTGCGAGACCTGTCACACGCCGAAAGGCTGGGCACCAGCTCCCAAGTTCGACCACGACAAGTCGCGCTACCCACTGAAGGGCGCGCATAAAAAGGTCGAATGCAAGGACTGCCACAAGCAAGAGAAGGATGAGGAGACCCCGGCGGGTGTGATTCCCAAGCCGGTCAATCCCGAGGCGTTCGCGCGCTACAAGCCCGTGCCGCACAACAGTTGCCTCTCCTGCCACGAGGACCCCCACAAGGGGCGCTTCGGTCAGCGCTGCGAGAGCTGCCACACCCTGAACAACTGGAAGGAAGTGAAGAACGTCCCCGCGAGCGCGAACGGGTTTGATCACAGCAAGACGCGCTATCCACTCGAAGGATTGCACGCGCGGGTGGAGTGCCACTCCTGCCACGGGCCCTTCCCCGGCAAGCCCGCCAAGTACAAGAACATGGCGTTCAAGGAGTGCACGGACTGCCACTTCGACGCGCACGAAAACCAGCTCGCCTCAAGCAGCAGAGGCTTGAACCCCGGACCGCTCTGCAACAGCTGCCATACCGTGGAGGGCTTCATCCCGGTGCGCTTCACCTTGGACCAACACGAAAAGACCAAGTACCCGCTCAAGGACGCGCACCGAGCCGTCGCGTGCAACGCTTGCCACACGCAGGAGACGACGCTGGTGAAGAAGGTGCCGCAAGCGATCGTGCGCTTCCTCGCGGATACCAAGCGGCCGCTGCTCGTGAGCTTGGCGGTGTTCGACATCCCCAGGGCGAGCGACACCTGCGAGACCTGCCACGAAGACATCCACGCCGGGCAGTTCGAGGCGAAGAAGAAGCCGTGCGAGAAATGCCACGTGGTGAAGGGCTTCAAGCAGCTTTCGTTTGATCACAACCGCGACAGCGTCTTCGAGCTCTCGGGCGCGCACGTGAAGACCGCCTGCGGCTC
>JBQTKE010000567.1:0-7000 GCA_052386435.1 Myxococcaceae bacterium | reverse complement strand
GCACGACGATCGCGGAGGATTGGACCATCTCTTCAATGGTCGCGGACTGGACCACGGTGGCGAACGCGGCCGAAGCAAGCAGGGTGAGGAGGATGAGGGCAGGGCGCATGTCAGGGCTCGGACTTGGTGAGACTCTGCTGGATGATTTCACGAACCGCGGGATCTTCCTCGTTGCCCAGGCGATCTTCCAAAAGTTGCCGTGCTTCCGGGCCACTAACGCGTGAGAGGGCTTTTGCCCCGCCTTCGCGAACCCGCGCATCCTTGTCGGAGAGGGAAGGGTTGAGATCCGGCACCGCGTCGGGGCCAAGCCGAGCCGACAGCGCCTGGGCCGCGGTGGATCGGTACTGGACGTCCGCTTGCGTGTCCTTCAGGATCGATCGAAGCCGTTCCGCTGCCGCAGGGTTGTCCACCTGCGCCATGGACGCTACCGCACGGGTTCTTCGAGTGGGGAGCACCGCCGGATCCGCGTAGATCTGCTCCAGGACCTGCAGCGCATTCGGTCCCAAGCGCTTCCAATCCTCGTCCGTCGGGATTCGCTCGTATCCGTTGAGCAGCGCCTCCACCTTGGGCCGCAGCTCCGCAGGCGTGGCGTTCAGCGCCATCGCGCGCTTCTCTTCCGCCGCCTTCGGGTTTTGGTTCGCGCACGCGACCGTGCAGAGCAGCGCCGCGGCTCCAATTGCTCGCATCACCGACATTCCGTTCTCCCCACGTAGGGACATCATCGAAACAGTCATGGCTGAGTGACCACCGGGTTGCGGACCAGCACGAAGCCTTGGTTGCTGGAGACCGTGGACGCGGTGGGACCTGCTTCCCAGAACATCAGGTTGTCCGCGCCGGCTCCCACGCACTCCGCGCTGGTGACGATCTTGTCCATGTTCGCGTCCTTCGCGGCCGGACATTCCAATGTGTCCGAGAGCGGGTCGAACATCTGGCCGTTCTGTTCGGACGTGTGCCACAGCCCCAACCAGTGGCCGCCTTCGTGCGCCATGGTCCGCGCCACCGCCTCCGCGCCGCCGGTCGCGCCTAGATCCAACGCGGTCACGGCAACTCCGGAAGCGTTGGTGCCTTGTTCAAAGGGGATCCCCGGGATGCCGCCCGCGACGCCGAGGATCGTGAACCCAGCGCCACCGCCTTTGATCTCGCGCACGAGGAAGAAGTTCATTCGGTTGTTGGGAGCGCCGGCGCTGACTTCGAAGAGCCTGCGCAGCTCGGAGTCCTTGCCGTCCGTGGTGTCGATCACCGCGAAGGTCGCCGCGGCCGATGCAGGGACGTCGAAGTAGCTCACGTCGCCGACCGTGATCTTCACCGTCGCGTAGATCCGCCGGAGCTCGTTGAGCATGGCTTGGATCTGCGGGTTCGTCGCGGCGTTGACGGCGGAGATTCCGGTGAGCCCCGCGAACCAGAGATTGAGGTCGAGCTTCCCTTGGCTCAGCGGTCCGGCCGGGCCGCGCTTGATCAACACTGAGACATCGCCAGAACCGGTGCCGTTTTCATTCACGACCGTGAACTTGTACGAACCGACCTGAATCGCGACGCGTGGGCTGTTCGGGAAGAGCATCCCGAAGTCGCCGTCGTTGACAGGCAAGATGCGGACCTTGGATTGAAGGTAGTTGTCCAGGTCGAAGAGCAGCTCACCGGAAGGGGAGGTGAGCCGCGAGACCACGGACGTACCGCCCACGCTCCCGCGCAGGACGATGGTGAAGCTGACCGCGTCACCCGGGATGTCCACGGAGAAGTCCTTGGAGGTGGCGGAGCTGGTGAGCGGCATCGCCCCCAGCTGCACCTTGGACAGGGACGTGGAGCCCGCTTGCCCCGGGGGCACGCAGTCTCCGGAGAAGTCGTCGCAGACCTCTGGCGCATTGCAGAGCGGCACCGACGTACAGCGCGGGATGCAGACCCGATCCGTGCTGTTGCGAACCGCCGAGCAGAAGTAATCACCCCGGCAGTCGAAGTTGCTGGTGCACTTCTGCAAGCAGACGGACGCTGCGCTCGGATCCGAGGGAACGATGCAAAGGCCTGCCGCACCGCACACGTTGGGATCCGCGCTGCAGTCGGCGGAGCAGGTGCCCTTGGGGAAATCCGTGGCCGCTTGGTCGAGACAATATTGCGAGTCGCAATCCGTATCCGCCGCGCACGTGGCGCCCGTCTGCCTAGGCGGAGCACTGCCCTCGATGCACCGTCCACCTCCGGTCACGTCGCAGCTTCTTCCCAGACCGCACGTCGCGGCGCCGCGGCATTTCGAACGGCATACGCCGCTGCCGCCGCCGACGTCGCAGTAATAGTCCGTTCGGCACTGCGCATCGCCGGTGCAGGCCGCGAGACACAGACCGCCCGCCTCGGACACCTGAGCGCAGACCGAGCCTTGCGCGCAGTCCTGACCAAAGGAACCCGGCCCGGCCTGAGCGCACGTCTGGGTGCACGCGCCGCCGTTGAAAGCGACCTCGCAAAGCCCGCTGGAGCAGCCGACGTTGAGGCGGCACGCGGCGCCGTTTACCTGTGCAGTGGCGGTCACACACTTCGACTCTTCGCAGCGCGCGCCGTCTCCACAGTCCGTGTCAGCCGAGCAGTTGGGATAACAGACCGAGCTGGAGGCGACGTCCGCGCAGTAATAGCCGGAGCGACAGTCAATGAATCCGATGGAGCAGCGCTGCAGGCAGTAGCTGGCACCGGCCAAGGCCGCGCAGTTGGTTCCCTCCGGACACGCCTGGTTCTCACAGCGCTGGCTGCAGTACCCGCCTGGGAGCTCCTTGAAGCACGCTCCCGTCGTGCACTGCTGGTCGTCCGTGCACTCGGAGCCGAAGTCGCCGGCAGTCGGTCCGCATGCCGAAAGCGCTACGGCGCTCAAGGCCATTCCTAAAAGTCCGGGTCGCGTCATGGGGCCGGCAGACTACCGTTCGCCCCCAGCTTGTCGAGGGTCCTCGACAATGGGCTAAAGAGCTAACGGATTGGTCACTCCAACCTACGGCGCTGCGAAGCCGGTGACGAACACGTCGAACCTACCGTAGGAGACCAACTCGACGGTGCCCAGGCGCAGCGCCTGGTTGAACACACCTCCTACGGCGATGCCGTGACGGGTGTCGATGGCGGTACCGGCTTCCTCACCGCTTCCGCCGAGGAGGAAGGGGCCGTACGACTCGGTGGAGGAGACGGCCAACACGAGAATGTCTCCCGCTCCCAGCCCTTCAGTGGTGCGGCCGTCGAACAGGACTTTTCCGGACGTTCTTCCGGTCACCCACGCGCGGCCCGCGAGGTCGACGGCGATGTCCCCCGCGGTGTCATCACCTGGCGAGCCCACCAGCCATTCGCGGGCCAACTGCAGCGTGGTTCCGGAGAACGCCATTTGTGCGATCACCAGATTGGTCCCAAACGATGGCACCGCGCGTTCGCACAACACCCAGAGTTGGGCATTGGGACCGACGGCGATCTTGGGTGAGGTGAGGGTCCCATTCACATCGTAGGTGCCGAACGCGGTGACTCGCCCGGCGTTGTCGACACGAATAACGAACCACCTGCCGGTTCCTCCTGGCAGCACCTGGCTGCCCGAGGAAACGTTCACATCACCGCGCGCGTAGATGAGCGCGTACAGCTCTCCGGTGTCCGCGAGCGCGATATCGAAGATGCCTGCTTCTCCTGTCGGCAGGGTAGCGGAGAAGGTGGTGACCCAGGAGCACCTGGCGCCGGTGGGGTCATAGCCAGCGAGGAAGCCCCAGCGCTCGGTGAACGTCCCGGTGCTCTGTTGGCAGAGATCGTAGGACCCGGCGTCCCCATCTCCTCCCACCACCCCGTTGGCAACGGCTCGCACCGTGGCGCGACCTCGAGTGGGATCCGAGGAGGGCGTGGCGAAGAGCCGCGCCGCTGACACCGCGCCGCTCTGTTCGCTTAGCTGCGCGAAGTAACCGCCGATGCCGGAGATGGCCTGAGCGGGCGTGGTGGCAGCGAACGGACTGGCGAAGCTCCCTCCGAAGACGACATCTCCACTGTTCAGAAAATCCACGGCGAGCGCAGTGTCCACCCCGGAGCTGCCCACTGTGGCGATCTGGGTGGGCTGGTGCTCCCCGCTGATGAACGCGGCGTAGCCATCCACGCCCCCATCCGACGCCACGCCGCTGGCCCCGAACGTCATCGCTCCGGAGAACGTCCCCACCACCGCGAAGCGACCGGAGGTGTTCTCCGCGGCCAGCTGCGCCAACCCTTCATCTTGGGAGCCGCCGTAGGAGAGCGCGAAAGAAGGCAAGGGTTGGTAGCCGCCGTCAGTGGCGAGCAGCGTTGCGCACTCCGCCAACTCGGAGTGGTTGGCGCAGTAATCTGCTTTCACGCCGGACCAGTTGATGCAGCCTACGCACAGCAGCAAGGGGAGCGCGCGGAAAATCATGGCAGCGCTCCGTAGAGGAACACGCCATTCGAGGAGAGGCTCACTTTGGTGGGCGAATCTCCGCCCATGATGAAGAGGGTGAGCGCGGTGCCCAACCCCGCGGCGCCGAGCGCGATGGCTGCATTGCCCACCCCTTCGAGCACGCGTCCTCGTGCGACCGCTGACTCAAGCTGCGCGAAGGTCACGACGCTGGTTCCGTCGCTTCGCAGCTCCGCGGCGGTGCTGCGCGCCGCGACCTGACAGACGACGCCTCCAATCAACACCGCGCCGCCGGCGACCGCGGGGATCCACGCTGTGCTGCGCAGGTTTCCCGAAGGCGCGGCGGGGGTGGTCAGAAGAAGCTCCGCGGAAGGTGCGGCGTGGAGGTCCGAGGAGGACGTGGGCCGGTGTTCGGCGGTTGCGGTTGAAGGCGCGGTGAGGACCTTCGCAGAAGGAGGCGGCGTGGGACGCAGGGTCGTCGCCAGCTCCTTCGCTCTCTCTCCCAACCAATCCAACAGCGCATCGTCTCCTTTGAGTCGCGCCGAATAGACCGCGAGCGGTCTGGCGGTGGTGGCGGAGATGATCTTGAGGTTGATGGTGTAGCCGCTCCCCAGCTTGGCCAAGCTGCCGGTGATCAACCCATCCACTCCCAATGCGCCGGCCAGCTCCGCCAGACAGGACGTTGATTTGTCAGAGCAGCCCATCAGCTCCTTCTGCCGTTCGAACCCCAGCAGCGCGCTGATCTCCGTCTTGGTGGTGACGCGAATGCCGCCCTGGAGCACCACCTGCTGCGCGAAGTAGTCGTTGTAGAAGTCGCCGACTTTGTCTTCCAACTGCACGTACGACAGACCTGGCGCCGCCAACTTCACCGTTCCATCTGAAGGAGGGGATGCGGCGGCGAGCAGGCTGAGCAGGAGCGGGAGCATGGACGCGCGAGCTTATACGGGCTGCGGAGCACCTGCATCGATTCGTCTTCGACGCAGAGCTTCCCACGCGAGTCGTCAACCACGAGGTCTACTTCCGCGGCGAGCTCGGCCGCGTGCGCGAGGTGACCGTCAGTCCCGACGGTAGCTCTACCTCACGATCAGCAACCGCGACGGCCGCGGCGACTGCGGAGCCGAGAAGAACAAGATCGTGCGAATCGTCAAGTAGTGGAGCTGATTGGGTCGAGCTGCCGACCCCTACGCGCTCCTGGCCAAGCGGGGAGTGGGGTCCAGTCGCGCGCGGGCAAATACTGGACGCGCACAGACCCGTCATTGATGCTCCGCCCTGTGCGCTCAGTGAAATGGAAAGTGGCTGCGATCCTCGTGATGGTGCTCGAAGGCCCCGCTTCAGCGCAGGCCTTGCAGGACCAGCCACCACCACAGCACCGGCTGGTGCACAAGAACACCTTCGCATTGCGGTTCAACCCCCTCGGGCTACTCTACGAGGGCCGTTTCGTCTACCGGCGCCGTCTCTACGAAACCGACAAGCTCTCGCTCCGGGACAACTTCCTCGGCATTGGAGTCGCCCCTACGCTGAGTCCCGCGTTCGTACGCATCGGGCCGTACGTGGAGGTCGCTCCCACTTCAGTGCTCAGCCTCTGGGCGGCGTTTCAGCTCGTTCGGTACTTTGGCTCCTTTGACCTTCTTCAGTCCTTCCCTTCACCCGGTTCGGACTTCTCGGAGGTGGAGATCGCGCGCCGTGGCGATCTCCCCTCGGGTGACCCTCGACGTCCCTACGCCTCGGGTGGCACGGAGCTGACCATCGGCGCAGACTTCCAGATCAAGTTGTGGCAAGTCGTCGTTCGCAGTCGGGCGCGGATGGTTCGGCCGCAGATGCAGCTGCGCGAAGGTGACACCACGGTCTACGACCAGTTCTATGACGTGCTGGCGCCCAACCTGGGCTGGTTCTTCACCAATGACTTCGACGCCCTCTATCAGACCGAGGACAAGCGGCTCGTCGCGGGGCTGCGCTACACGGCGACCCTCCCGTTCTACACCGCCCGCCACTTTCCCGATGGCGAAGCACCCGAGAACCCGAACCGGCTGCACCGAGTGGGACTGCTCGCCGGTTGGACCTTCTTCAATCGAGACGGAGCCGCGTTCAACTCGCCCACCGTCTTCGTGCTCGCGCAGTGGTGGATCCAGCACCGATACCGAACCGGTGCGGTGGTGAGCCAGGCCGTTCCTCTGATGGGAATCGGTTTTCAGATGTCGGGGGACTTTCTCCCGCTTCGTTGAAACGGCATGGGGGCTGCCCAACTGGGTTGACGCTGGCGTCGCGCGACGATTGCGTGCAGTCTTCTCCGAACGACATGGCCGGACGCGTTCTCCTCTTCGTCAACCAAGCCACCTATGAGCTCAGCTACCAGGCCGCGTCGCTGGGTTTGACCGCGGCCGCGATGGGAGACGAGGTCACCTTCGTTTTCGCGTTCGACGCGCTTCGAGCCTTGGCGCGCAATTCATTCGGCAGGCCCGAGACCGAACGGGAGAAGGCAGAGAGCACCCGCGCGACAGGACTGGGAGTACCCGTCCCGCAGCGGATGCTCGACGAGGCCAGGGAATTGGGGGCCCGGTTCGTGGCATGCGACACCACCGTGAAAGTTTGCGGGCTGACCGGCGGCGACCTCTCCGGAAAACTTCATGAAGTTATGGGGTTGCCTTCGAT
>JBQTKE010000566.1:0-1863 GCA_052386435.1 Myxococcaceae bacterium | reverse complement strand
GGCAACTGAACCTGCACCTCTGCTGGAGCAGGCGCTTCCGGCTGGAGCTTGGTGACCTCGAGCATCTGATCCTTGAAGAACTTCTCCAGCTTCGCGAGCAGCTCGTTGTACACCTCACGCTTGATCGGGAACTCGGCGCCGGGGAAGCGCTGGGCGTGGGCTTTCGCCACGAACTCATAGGTGCGCAGCTCCGCCTTGCGCTCGACCTGATTCGCGTGACCGGCGACGAGCGTGGTGCCATCACCTTGCGGAATGAGCTTGATGGGCTGAAGCGACTGCTTGCCCCCGCCGGTCGACGGGCCGTCCGGTTTCCCAAGCTCCACGCCATAAGGCACGTTGCCCTTCACCGGCACGGCGCCGACGTAGACCTTGAACATCTCCGCCATGTCGAGGGCCTTCATGGCGAACTGCGTGTGTTTGGCTTGCGTCATGGCCGGAAATTCTCGTTCATCCCTGCCTGTCGGAATCAATCCGCCACCCGCCTCCGCGCGGGGCGTGGCACCAGCTTGGGTGGACAGGCGCGTACGTCAGCTCCTCGCAAAGGGTCGTCCGCGCGGAGGCATAACCCACCGCGACTCATGTCCCCTCTTCCCGCCAGGTCGGTGGGGAAAAGCAGTTGGTTCCCGAAGATGTCGGCCAACACCTCCACGTCCTTGCCCAGAGCCACGCTGCCCAAGAGGACGATGGCGCAGTCTGGCCCCACCCGTTTCGCCAAGCGCCGAGCGCCGCGCCCCAAAGAAATCCGTGAGTCGGGGTTGCTCTCAAGGTCGAGCATTCTGCAGAGGACCGCGTTAGTCTCCCGCGGATGAACATCCCTCTCGTCATTGAGCAGACGCACCGCGGCGAGCGCGCGTACGATCTCTACAGCCGGTTGCTGAAAGATCGCATCGTGATGTTGGGAACGCCGGTCAACGACGACGTGGCGAACATCATCACTTCGCAGCTGCTCTTCCTGGAATCGGAAGATCCCGAGAAGCCGATCAGCCTGTACATCAACTCACCCGGTGGCTCGGTCACCGCGGGTTTGGCCATCTACGACACCATGCAGTACGTGCGTCCGCCCGTTTCCACCATTTGCGTGGGTCAGGCCGCGTCGATGGGCGCCTTGCTTCTTCTCGCCGGCGCCCCGGGAAAACGGTTCGCCCTGCCCAACAGCCGAATCATGCTGCACCAGCCGTCCGGCGGCGCGGAAGGTCAGGCCACGGACATCGAGCGGCACGCGAAGGAGATTCTCCGGCTCCGCTCGCTGCTCAACGGGATCATCGTCAAGCACACCGGTCATCCCATCGAGCGGATCGAAAAGGATACGGAGCGCGACTACTTCATGAGCGCGGCGGAGGCTCGGCAGTACGGCCTCATTGATGAAGTGGTGGAGCGCAAGGCGGTCGCCGAGAAGGTGCTGGAGAAGAAGTAGCCGTCACCTTTTCCGAATGGATCCATCGCTCTTTCTCTTGGGGGTGGCGAAGCTCGCGTTCGGTCTGATCGCGGGCGTGCTCGCCATCGCGTTGGCCTTCCGAGGCTTGTCGAGGGTGTTGGGGACGAATCGCCTGAGCGCGCAACCGGGAGCGACCGCGGTGAGCCTGCTCGAGGCCGCGTGCGTGGTAGCGCTGGGGATTCTCGGAAGAAACACGCTGCAGGCGACGTACGACGCGTTGGATCTTTTGTTGGCGCGTCACCAACTCTCCGCGCCGGTCTTGGCCCGCGTCGGTTTCTACGCGCTGTTGCACCTGACCTTCTCCTTCCTCGTGGGCGGCACCGTGCTGTGGCTGGGGTTGTGGACGTTTGATCGACTCACGCCGAACATCGACGAGCTGTCCGAGGTGAAGAAGGGGAACTTGGGCGCGTCGATCATCCTCTCCGCGA
>JBQTKE010000565.1:0-7389 GCA_052386435.1 Myxococcaceae bacterium | reverse complement strand
CTCGATGGACAACCCGTCGCGCTCAAGGGCTTCGTCCGCGAGCTGAAGAAACAGCACCCGGGGATGCCACCCGCCCTGCCCCTCGCCAGCGAACGCTTCGTCGTCCGCTACGCCACCGGCATCGCCTTCTTGGGCCGCTTCCTGTAGGAGCCGAGAGCTCAATGTCTTCCAAGGCGTGATCGCCCATCACACGACTGGGACGATCTCTTCCTGAATCTCCTCGAGAAAGGAGTGGCCACCTTGCTTCATCTCCTCCCACTCTTCCGGTGTGTAGACGAGGAGATCGACTGCCCCGAGTCCTTGGACGAAAGGGATGAATTCGAAGGGGCGCGAGACGCTCGGCGCGCTCGTGGGGACAATGAGGATAAGGTCAATGTCGCTGTCAGCCGTGGCCGACCCGCGCGCGTGACTCCCAAATAGGAAGGCTCGCTGAACCTTCTGACTGAGTCTGGATCGAAGCTCCTCGACCAGGGCAGCCTGAGACCAGCGCGGCGGCCCCGGGATGTACAGGACCGGCTCGGAGCTCGCTACCACGTAGTCTCCACGCGTTGGAGGATCTGAGTCGCCCAACCCAAAGCTTCAACCGCATCCTCGCGCCTGAACATCTTGTAGGGAGCACCTTCGGGAAAGGCATCCGGATAGCGGGCGGAGATGTAATAAAAATCAAGCTTTTGCGCCGCGCGCTCGATCTCTCCATTGAGACTCAGCGCTTGAACGAGCTTGAGCAAGCTGTGCGTGAAGGCCGCTTTCGCACCCTGCCGCAGAGCGAGCGCCTTGAGTGCTTTTTCAGCGCACTGCTGGGCGACGAAACAGCACTGCGAGAAGAAGCCAGCCTCCAGCGCGCTGTTGGCGAACGCGAGGTCGTTCTTCGCCTGATCCAACCAGTCACTGGCGCGGTTTACCTGCATGAGCCGGAACGTACCTGGACGATGACCGCGCCGCCAGATCGCCAATGGAGGTGGAGGGGACAGCGGGCTGCGGGACCGCCGCGCGTGCTTCAGCGGGGACGCGTCTTCCCTCGACCGTCACGCCTTCGCGCTTGAGCCGCCTCCTCTGTTCCTCCGCGACTTCGGCAGCGATCGTCCCGTCCGATCGAATGACCCGCCACCATGGCAAGCCCTTGGTGCGCCCCAGCGCTTTGACCACAGCGCGCGCGGCACCAGGTTGGTTCGCGAGCAGCGCAACCCGCGCGTAGCTGAGTGTCCGTCCCTTCGGGATCGCCTTCACCACCTCTGCCACTCGCTCTTCGAAAGGTCGTTTCATGGGTTGCAGCCAAGGCTCGCCTCATCGATCATCGGGCTCACTTGGTAGAGGAGGCCGAAGACGTTCTTGCTGCCTACCCCCACACAGCATCCAGCGCGCGCGCACGAAAAGCCAGGCGCTAGTAGCGGCAGTACGCGGGGCAGGTGTTCACCACCACCTGTCGTTCGCCTGGTGCGCAGGCCATGTCGCTCAAAGGACCGCAGCGGCCGTTGAACGTGGGCTGACCGCCCCGGCAGCGCTGACCGCGCGGACAGTCAGGAGAGTCGTTGCAGCGGCAGCGGGCCGAGGTGCTGACCGGTGCGTCAGGGCACGTATTGGTATCCCCAACGGATTCGCAGGCGAAGCTCGCGCCGCACACCGTTCCGCACCCACCGCAGTTCTGGGCGTCCTTGGAGATGTCGACACAATTGGCGTTGCAGCACCGCAACGACTCTGCGGCGCCGCAGGAGATTCCGTCTTGCTTCGCGGTGAAGCGACAAGTCCCCGCCACACACGCGCCGGTCTCGCAGAACTTCGAGGAGGGGCAGACCAACCCAGGACGGCACGTTCCCGCGCCGTCGCAGTCGTCACCCACGGTGCACGCGTTGTTGTCCGAGCACGGCGTGCCCCGCACCTTCGCGGTGTAGCTGCAACTTCCCGTCGAGGGAGAGCAGGTCCCCGGTCCGTTCTGGCAGGCGGTGGGTGTATCGCAACGAACAGCGGCCCCGCTGCAGGCGCCCTTTCCGTCACACGCGTCGCCAGTGGTGCAGAGATTGGCGTCGTCGCAAACGGTACCCACAGGCTTCGGTGCGTAAGAGCACGCGCCCGTCACAGGATCGCACGTCCCCGCGCCGAGCTGACATTGGCTGGGTGGCGGACAGACCTTCTGCGTTCCGCCCACGCAGGTGCCCTTTCCGTCGCAGGCTCTGCCATCCAAGCACGGCGCGTTCGGACAAGGCTCGCCCTGAGGACGCGGCGGATAGACGCACCCAATTCCCGGCTCACATGTTCCGGTCGGGCGCGAGCACGCGTTGGTGGGACTGGCGCAAACGGTCGGCGTTCCACGCATGCAAGCACCGGCCGCGGTGCAGGTCTCGCCCATGGTGCAGACGTTCTTGTCGTCGCACGACTTGGAGACGCACGCGGGATCCGCGCAATCGATCTTGCCGTCGCAGTCGTTGTCTTTCCCGTCTGCGCAGTCCGTCTCTTCCGCCTCGCACGCCGAGCAGGCCCCGCCGGAGCACCGCTGCGTTGCCGAGCACGACACGCCTTTGCAGCGCGCATCCACGCATTCGTTGTTCACGCACGCGCTTCCCGGCGCGCACTGAGTCGTGCCGCAGCTGGTGGGCACGCAGAAACCGCTCACGCATTCAGAACCGCTCGGGCAGACCGTCCCGAGACACGCCCGGTGCACGCAGCGCCCGTTCTCACAGACCGCGCCCGCACCGCAGACTGCGTTCTCACAGCTCTGACGAAGACACGCGCCCGCGACGCACGTCTCACCCGCGGGGCAGCTCACGCCCAGACATGCGGGCTGTTGGCACTGACCGTCGATGCACAGCTCCCCCGCGAGACAGGAGACGCCCGCGCACTGCTGCGGGTAGCAGGTGCCCTTCGCGCAGGACTCGCCCGCGCCACAGACTTTCTGAACGCAAAGCGCATCCGTGCACTCACCCGCCACGCACGCTTGATCCGCCGCGCAGAAGTGGTTTCCGCACGAGGGCCGCAGACATTGTCCCCGCAAGCAGTCCGCGCCGTCCGGACAGTGCGAACAGCCCGCGCAGAACCCGCCCACGCACGCCTGGTCGATCGGACAGTCCGAAGTTGCCGAGCAGGGGGAGCGAACCGCGCTGCACGCTCCAACCGTTAGGGCCAGGGCCAGCCAAAGGGGTGCGCGAAACATGTAGGGAGGCTTACCGCACCCACACGCCGCAGGTCGAGCCTCCCCCGCGTTTTGACTTAGCGCGCCATCACGACCGCACGAGGACAGCACACGGCCCCTCGGGGCTGATCTCGCCTGATCCGCCGAAACGTTCTTCCTCCGTGCGCAACACGCACGACGTGGGCAGCGGTGTCGCGCCACGAATGCGCACGATCAACCGCAGTTTTCCGCGATCGATGCTGAACGTGTCCGCGTTGAGAGCCTTAACTTTGAAGCCTTCGCGTGTGGAAGGCAAAGAACGACGCACCTCCAACAGCGTCTTGTAGAGCTTCAAGATCCCCGCGTGCACTGGACGCTCGCGCTCACTCCAGTCCAAGACGCAACGGCGGAACGTCTGCTCCGCTTGAGGATCCGGCACCTCGGTCCCCGCCCACTTCGCGAACGACGCGAACTCTTTGCGACGCCCCTCCGTCACCTTCTTGCCGAGCCCAGGCTCGTGATCGGTGAAAAAGATGAACGGCGTCTTCGTCCCCCACTCCTGCCCCGCGTAGAGCAGCGGGGTGTACGGGAGAAAGAGCAGCGTGGCGCTCATCGCACGGTAGGCCGCGGCCGAGACGTCTTCACTCAGCCGATTGCCCACCGGCCGATTGCCAATCTGATCGTGGTTCTGAATGCAGTGAATGAACGCTGACGGCGGAAGCTCTACCCCGCGCGTGCCGCGGTTGCGCTGGAGGTTCTTCGAATGCTGACCCGTGAAGAACCAACCTTCGTTCAAGGTCGCGGCGATCTCTTCGGGCGTACCGGAGAAGTCCTGGTAGTAGCCATCCGAATCACCCGCGAAGGCGCGACGCAGCTGATGGTGACTGTCATCCGCCCAGAGCGCGTCCAGCCCCGTGTCGGTGATCAGCGCGCGTTCGTTGCGGTCGTCTTCCGCGGTGATCACGACACTGCGTCCCCCGGCCGCGGCGCGACTTCGTTGAACAAGCTCTCTGAGCAACGTGCCGTCCTTGATCTCGTGCACGGCGTCCAGCCGCAGACCATCCGCGTGGAACTCCTCAATCCACATCTGCGCGTTGGAGAGCGCGAGCTCGCGAACCACGGGCTCCGCGTAGTTCACCGCGTCGCCCCACGGCGTGTGTTCCTTCTCGGTGAAGTACCTCTTCGAGTAGCAGGAGAGGTAATTCCCGTCCGGTCCGAAGTGGTTGTAGACCGCGTCAATGATCACGCCGAGCCCGTGTTGGTGGGCCGCGTTGATCAACCGCTTCAAACTCTCCGGTCCGCCGTAAGGTGCCGCGGGCGCGAAGAGCTGAACACCGTCGTAGCCCCAGTTCCAACGCCCGGGAAAGCTCGCCACCGGAAGCAGCTCCAGCGCGGTCACGCCCAGCGACTTGATCTCCGCCAGCAAAGGGATCAGCGCGTCGAACGTTCCTTCCTTCGTCGCGGTGCCCACGTGGACTTCGTAGATGACAAGGTCGGTCGCGGAGATTCCCTGCCAGCCCTTGTCGGTCCACGCGAAGTCAGACGAGCGCGCGAGAGAAGGACCGTGCACTCCGAAAGGCTGCGCGCGCGACCAGGGATCCGGGAAGGGACCCGCGCCGTCGATCAAGATCTTGTAGAGAACAGGTTCGTTCGCAGGGAAGCGAGCGACGAAGAACCCGTCGCCTTCGGCGCGCATCGGCAACTGCTCCGTAGGCGTCGGCCCATCCGCCGCGTAGAGCTGAAGCGTCAGCGCCTGGTGCTCAGGCGCCCAAGTCCGAACGACCGCTTCATCGCCTTCGATCCAAGAACCAATCCGATTCATGTCCCCGTGGAGCTAAGGCATGGCCCAAGGGAGGTCGACCCAGAAGGTGGCGCCCTGTCCGGGAGTGGACCGAACTCCCACGGCGCCGCCGTGTGAATTCGCTGGTGCATCGCTGCGTGAGCACGCCCGTTCACAGCGTGCTCACCCCGTTCACAATCCGCTGAGAACAGGCATGTAGGCCTTACGAGAGGAATGGCATCCGTGATGCTATTCCTCTCACTCATGAAGCCATCCCTGCGCTCAGCCTTTCTTGTCGGTTCTTTCCTCCTTTGTGGGCCTGCGGCTTTGGCGAACTCGGGCGGCGTGAATGGCCGCTCGGGACGCCCTGAGCCCGGTACCGGCTCCTCGACTTGCACCGCGTGCCACACGGGTGGCACCGGAGCAGCAGCGTTCAGCGGCGCGAACCCGCTCGCAGCCATGGGTGGCACCACCGTCAACCTGACCTTCACGGTAGGCGGCGGGGGCGGCGGCGTCGGAGGCTGCGACATCGCAACCGACAGCCCCTACGCCACGCTCAAACCCATCGGCGGAACGACCTTCGCGTTCAAGCGAGATGAGCTCTACCAGAACGGCACCGGCACTCGGACTTGGAACTTCTCCGTCGACATTCCGAACGTGACCGGCAGCTTCAAGATCTACGGCGCGGGCCTGGCCGGCGGTGGCGGCGGAACGGGCGGAACGACGGGCGCGGCGGTGTTGACCATCAATACGACCGCGACCCCTGGCGCGCCCTCTATCCTCACCCAGCCCGCGCTGAACGGTGCGACCAGCCCAATCACCACCAAGAACGTGAGCCTCTCCGTGCTGGGCAGTGACGCGGAGAGTGCCGAAACCGCTCTCAACTACACGTGGAGCGCGGACAGCGTGAGCTTCAGCCCCAACGGGACGAACGCCGCCAAGACCAGCACCGCGACGTTCACCAAGGCGGGCACGTACAACCTCACGGTCGTCGTGACCGACCCCCAAAACAACAAGTCCGCACCGGGCTCGGTCATGGTCACAGTGAACGCTGCGCCGATCGGCGGAGTCTTAGTCAGTCCGGCGGAAGTCACCGTGCCTCCCAACGGAACGTTCCAATTCATGGCGAAAGCCACGGATCAGTTCGGCGGTGATGTCGCGACTCAGCCGACGCTGACCTGGAGCATCGCCACCGGCGCCGCAGGCGGGACAGTGAGCTCAACCGGCCTGTACAAGGCGCCAAACAGGACGCTCACCACCCCCGTCATCATCTACGCCCAGTCGTCTCCGTACACCGGCGCCGCGAACGTCACGGTCGCGAACGGCAGCCCGCCTAAGATCTCTGGCGGGCCGTCGGGCGTCCTAAACAATCTCTCCGCCACGCTCGCAGTCACCGCGACAGATGATGGCGACGCGAATGCGATGACCTACGAGTGGAGCAAGATCAGCGGCCCGGGAACAGCGACGTTCGATCCGAACAACAACAACGCCGCGAAGAACACCACCGCGACCTTCAGTGAAGCAGGCAATTACCGCCTTCAGGTCCGCGTGAAAGACGCGCAAGGTTTGCCAACCTCCGCGTTCGTCGACGTCAACGCCGGAACCTACGGAGCCATCGGCTCTGGCGGCGGTGGAGAGAACGTCGGCGGCGACGGCGGAACCACCGATGGTGGCACTGGCGGCGGAGGCGGTGGTGGCGGCTGCTCCTGCAACAGCGCGAACCTCGGCTTCTTCTGGGCCGCGCTCGGAATGACCGCTGCCGCGATGCTGCGCCGGCGCGTTCGTCGATAGCGCTTGATGTGGAGGCGGCGGGAATCGAAAGCGGCGATCCGGTCCGGAACGACAAGCGCGTTCAAGAGGTTCTGGCACCTATCGGATCGGTCATGTCGGTCTACGTCGCTCGGCGTCGGTCCCGGTACATGGAGTTCAGGGAGGTCCCTGACCCGGGGCGCGCCCTGCGGGCGGCTCAAGCACGCGGCAGCCCGACGTATCGGTCGTACTCGGGCCTCCCCGGTTGAAAGAAGTCCAAGATGCGAACCGCCGGCACGTCTCCCCCATAAAAGACATCGGCGCCAATGTCCTCAAGCCCGAGCGTGCGCGCGGCGAAGTTCCTGAGAAGCGACGGGTAGAACTTTGTCGGGACGCCGGTGATGTCGAGTGCGGCCGATACGATCGTAGGCGTCCCCAACTGCCTGAGCCTGGGTTCCCAGTCGGCACCGCATGCGAAGTAGATCCCCTCGCCGCCCCATATCGAAAGGAGCGGCTCACACCCTCGCGGGTCATGATCGAAGATGGTGCGAGAGAGAGTGAAGCAGACCTGGTTCTCGCGATGAGCCTGAAGTCCGCGCGCGAAGACATGTGAGCGGAGGAGCGCCTCTGCCTCTGAAGAGGCAACTGCTCCGGCATCGCGCGCTCTCTCGATGCGCTCTCGAATGAGCGTCTCCGTAAGGCGCCTCAGTCCCTGCTCGCGGATCACGTCGACTTCGTGTGCGAGGAAGCGCGTGCA
>JBQTKE010000564.1:0-10820 GCA_052386435.1 Myxococcaceae bacterium | reverse complement strand
AGGACGGTAGCCCTCGTACGCATGCACACGACCTTGCATCGCCACGATGGAGGTGGTGCCCAACCTGCCAAGGACGAGTCGCCCCGCGTGCCCGGGAACAGATGAGTCGGGGAAGTGCGGGAGATCGCTGTAGGCGAGCACGCGCTTGTCCTCGAAGGTGTCCGCGAACGCGCCCAGGCCGCTGCCCAGAATCACCCCTATGACCGGCTGCGTGTCCCCTGCTTTGGCTCGAATCGCCGCGACCGTGATGTGAAGCTGCTCGAAGAGGGACATTTGGCGCATCATACACAGCGATGTGGAATTCGCCGCTTCTCGGAAAGGACATCTTCATGTCACGCGCTCTGTTGTTGTTCGGTAGTTTGACCCTCGCGCCCGCTGCCCTCGCTGGACCGGATGCCGGAGTTGTGACCACGCCGCCTATGACGCAGGCAGGAGAGGTGAAGCCGGACGCGTCCTCCGCCGCCACGCCGCCGGCAAAGAAGCCCAAGCCGAAGGCAAAGCAGCTGGGGACCCCCACCGCGGCGCAGCCCAAGCAGTAAGTCCGAACACAGTTCGAGCATTGCCCCCCATGTCGTTGCACCCGACCCGTTGGTGCAGCGGATGCGCAGATGTTTGTACTCATCCCTTGAGTACGAACATCTGCGCATCCAGAACCGAAATGCCCGACGTGCTCATCTCACGTCGAACCCAAGGCGCGGCGCCAGTGCTCCGAGCGAGTCGGCGGACCTTCAGACAGACGCTCATCCCGCGCCATCGGTAGGTGCGATGTCACCGCCGCACGAACACAGACCGATCTCCCGCATTCTCAGGAACGAACTTCTGATCTGCCGTACTAGGCCAAGCGCTCGAGGATCAGCGGGAGCGGCGGAGGCCTCGCCGGCCCAATCACATACGCACGTGTCAGCCGGTCCGAGATGTCCGCCACCCCCGACCCGCCGTTGTGGTGAATCCGGACAAGGGAGTCACCCGCGGCCACCGCATCACCCTGCTTCTTGAGCAGCGTGAAGCCGACGGCGGGATCGATCACGCTGTCGACCCGCACGCGCCCCGCGCCCAGAGCGACCGCGGCAAGACCCACTGCCTCGCAATCGATCGAGGTCACGAAGCCTGAGCCCGCGGCAGGAACGTCTTCCGTCGCGCGCGCGGCTGGCAACTTCCGAGGGTCGCGAATTGCGTCCACGCTCCCGCCCTGCGCCTCCACAATCTCGAGCAGTTTTTTGAAGCCAGAACCGTCGCGCACCGCCGCTTCCACCAGAGCGCGTCCCGACTGCGGATCCTTCGCCTTCCCGCCCAGCACCAGCATCTCCGCGACCAAGGCGTGGTTCACCTCGGTGAGATCCGCGGGCCCGCGTCCGTGGAGCACTTCGATCGCCTCCATCACCTCCAGCGCGTTCCCCACGGTGCGACCGAGCGGCTGATTCATGTCGGTGAGCAGCGCGGTCACCCTGCGCCCCATCACCGCGCCAATGTCGATCATTGTCCTCGCCAGCACCCGAGCGTCGTCGATCCGCCGCATGAAGGCGCCGCTGCCCACCTTCACGTCCAGCACCAGCGCGTCGATTCCTTCCGCCAGCTTCTTGCTCATGATCGAGCTGCAGATGAGCGGGATGCAGTCCACCGTCGCCGTCACATCGCGCAGCGCGTACAGCTTCTTGTCCGCGGGGGCGAGCGTCGCCGTCTGACCGATCAGACAGGCACCCACGTCGCGCACGAGTCGACGGAAATCTGAGATGGGGAGATCGATCCGGAAACCGGGAATGGACTGCAGCTTGTCGAGCGTCCCGCCGGTGTGTCCCAGCCCGCGACCGGAGAGCATCGGAACCGGCACACCACACGCTGCGGCGAGTGGGGCCAGACAGACGGAGACCTTGTCTCCCACGCCGCCCGTCGAGTGCTTGTCGACCTTGATGGCCGGCGTGTCAGAAAGATCCAGCACCTCGCCCGACTGAAGCATCGCCTTCGTCCACACCGCCAGCTCCTCCGGGTTGAGCCCCTTGTAGAAGATGGCCATGCACATCGCGGACATCTGGTAGTCGGCGACAGTCCCTGCGGTGTACCCAGTGATGAAGGCCTGAATGTCCGCGACCGAAAGCGTCTTCCCGTCGCGCTTCGCCTTGATGAGCTCGTAAGGTCTCACCCCTCTGGGATAGCACGCCTGGCAGCGGCAGACCTGCTATGGAGCCCGCCATGACGAACCGCTGGCTGTTGCCCCTGGCGCTCCTGCTTGTTGGCGGGTGCAAGAAGAAGGACGCCGACCCTGGCGCCGCTCCCTCCGCCCCTGCCGCGAAGACGTTCAAGGTGGGTGTGGTGACCGACATTGGCGGACGAGGTGATCACTCGTTCAACGACTCCGCGCTGCGTGGCTTGGAGCTGTGGGCGGCGCGGCAGAAGTCCGCTGGAACGGGCTTCACTCCCGCGACGGATGAAGACGTGCGCGCCTCGCTTCCGCCCGAGCTGACCACGAAGCCGCCCGTGGCGCTGCCCGTCACGCCGCTGCTGCTGCAGAGCAAGGCGCAGGAAGATTACGAACCGAATCTTCAGACGCTGGTCGATCAGGGCGCGCAGTTGGTGATCGGCGTGGGCTACATGTTGGAGAACGCGGTCGAAGCGGTGGCCAAGCAGAACCCGCAGGCCAGCTTCCTCCTCATCGACAGCCCGCTACTGGATGCCCAGGGGAAGCCGTACACGCTGCCCAACGTGCGGACCGTCGTCTTCAGGGAGGAAGAGGGAAGCTTCTTGGTCGGCGCGTTGGCGGGTCTGACCACGCAGGCCGGTAAAGTGGGCTTCGTCGGCGGTATGGAGATCCCGCTCATCAAGAAATTCGAAGCGGGCTTCAGCGCGGGCGTGCTCGCCACCAACCCCAAGGCCTGTCCGCGCAGTCCTGGTCGAGCTTCATGCATGGGCACGTACACCGGATCGTTCAACAACGTCGCCTCGGGAAAACAAGTGGGTCAGGACCTGATCGCGAAGGGCGCGGACGTCCTCTTCCACGCCGCCGGAACCGATGGCCTCGGGATGATCCAAGCAGCAAAGGAAGCGCGCGCAGCGGGGATGCCGGTGTTCGCGATTGGCGTCGATTCAGATCAAGCGCATCTCGCGCCGGATGCGGTGCTCACCTCGATGGTGAAGCGCGTGGACCTCGCCGTGTACGAAGCGTGCTCGGATCTCACGCATGGAACGTTCAAAGGCGGCGACACCGTGCTCGGGCTGAAGGAAGGCGGCGTCAGCCTTGCGCCGGTTCGCGTTGACTTCCCGGGGAAGGAAGAGGCGCTTAAGAAAGTGGAAGGGTTGCGCGCGAAGATCGTCGCGGGCGAGCTGCACGTTCCCGCTGATCTGAGCCAGCTCAGCACGTTCAAGGCCGAACCCTGATTTCGCTGCGCCACATCCGCAAGGCGTTCGGCGACTGCGTCTCGTTGGACGACGCGTCGCTGGAGCTGCGTACGGGAGAGCGCGTCGCGCTGGTGGGGGAGAACGGCGCCGGTAAGTCCAGCCTGATGAACGTGCTGTACGGGCTCTACCAGCCGGATGCCGGAGAGATCTGGATCGACGGGCGGCAACGCCGTCTCAAGAGTCCGCGTGAGGCGATCGCCGCCGGCATCGGCATGGTTCATCAGCACTTCATGCTCGTGCCTACGCTGACCGCCGCGGAGAACTTGGTTCTCGGTGATGAACCGAGGCAAGGCCTGTTGTTGGATCGCGCCGCCGCCCGGCAAGCACTTCTCACCGCCGCCCAACGCCTGGCCTTTACCCTCGATCCGGACGCGCGCGTCGACACGATGACGGTGGGCGCGCAGCAGAAGTTGGAGATCCTCAAGGCGCTGCACCGAGGCGCGCGCGTATTGATTCTCGACGAGCCGACCGCGGTACTCACGCCGCAAGAGACGGACGAGCTCTTCGCGGTCACTCGCCAGCTCAGCGCGAACGGTCACACCGTGGTGCTCATCTCACACAAACTTCAAGAGATCCTCTCCGTCGCGGAGCGCGTGGTGGTGATGCGCCGAGGGAAGAACGTCGCGGAGGTTGCAGCGGCGCAGACCCATCCCGAAGAGCTCTCCCGTCTGATGGTGGGGGACGTGAAGACCGCGCCCGCCACGCGAGGGACCGTCAGCGATGCCCAGGTTCTGTCTGTTGAGAACATCTCGTCAGGAACGCTGCGTGATGTCTCGTTGATGGTCCGATCAGGAGAGATTGTCGGCATCGCGGGGATCGACGGGAACGGTCAGCGCGAGCTCGCGGAGGTGATCGTCGGCTTGCGCGAGATCAGCAAAGGGCGCGTGGTTCTCGCCGAGAAGACGATCACCAAGCTCAACGTCGCGGAGCGACGCGCCGAGGGCATCGCGCACATCCCCGAAGATCGCCTGCTGCGCGCCATCGTCGGCCCCATGTCCGTGGAAGAGAACGCGGCGCTGGGAAAACAATCAGGGCGCTGGATCGATCGCGCAGCGCGGCGGCGCCAAATGGAAACACTTGTCGAAGAGATGGACGTGCGCCCTCGCAATACCAATACCAAGATGCGCGCGGCCGACCTGTCCGGCGGCAATCAACAGAAGTTGGTGGTGGGGCGAGAACTGTCCGGCGCACCGAAATTAGTTGTCGCTGGGCAGCCAACGCGGGGCCTCGACATCGCGGCGGTCGAAACAGTGCGCGCCCGCCTGCGGAAAGCGGCTGAACAGGGAGCAGGCGTACTGCTCTTCTCCTTGGATCTCGACGAGCTGCGCGCACTCTGCCACCGCATGTATGTCCTGCGCGAAGGCGCCATCGTGGGAGAAGTGACCCAGGCCGTGTTCGACGAGCGGGCGATCGGCCGAATGATGCTTGGCGTTCAAAGCTGACAGATACTCGGGGACAGATGACTTCTCCGCGCGCCCTCCTCTGCGTCCTCGGTACCCTCGTCTCTTCTCTCGCATTTGCCCATGGCGCCGCGCCGGCGACCAGCTCGCTGGTCAACAAGGCAGGCACGGAAGACCACCTGCTCATCGGAACGTCCTTTGGAACGCTCTACAGCGAAGACAAGGGAGAGAATTGGCGCTGGATCTGCGAGGAGGCCATGTCGCCCGAAGAGCTTCCGGATCCGCTGCTGCTTTGGACCGCGAATGGAAACATGCTCGCGGGCGATTTCTTCGGCCTGAACCTCTCCACGGACAATGGCTGCACTTGGAAGCAGCTCCTGCTCTTCAACAGCACGGGCGTGACCGCACTGCAGGCGCACCCCACCCAAACGGAGCGCGTCTACGCGACGAGCGGACGCTTCGACCTGAACACCAACAGCCGCAATGGTGTCTACGTCAGCAACGACAACGGTGAGAGCTTCGGTCCGTTGATCGGAGCGGATGGCGGCGCCGCCCTGATGAGGGAGCAAACCTATTTCAGCAACCTCCGCGTCGCACCGGGCCAGCCCTCGCGGATGTACGCCAGCGCGTGGTGGTACAACCCCATTCAAGGTTGGCTCTTCCGCAGCGACGACAGCGGACTGACGTGGACCGAGGTCTATCGAACCGCGTTGAACACCGGGCCGCTCACGCTCCTTGGCGTGAGCCGGGTGAATCCTGACGTGCTCTTCGCGAGCGCGGACGAGGCCGGGACGCAGCACATCCTGCGCAGTGAGAACGCCGGCGCCGCTTTCACGGAGGTCTTGACCCTGCCCGGTGCGATCAAGTCCCTGGAGATCTCGGCCGACGGAAACACCGTCTATCTCGTGAAGATCGATGGTCTCTGGCGCTCGACCGACGCGGGAAAGACCTTCGAGAAGCTGACCGCCCCCAGCCAAAACGTCTGCGCGAAGATCGTCGGTGACACACTCTACGCCTGCGCTGAACCTACCGGGGAAGGTTGGTCCCTCGCGCGGACCCGAGACACCAACGCGGGCTTCACCCCTGTCCTCAACTTTCAGAACGTCCGCGGTCCACACAAGTGCCCCGCGGAAACTCCGGTCGCGAAGACCTGCACCGGCTATTGGCCCGCGCTGAAGGAACAGCTCCGCCAATTTGGCCCAACGGATGGTGTCCCGTCGGACGACGAGATTTCGGGTCCTGAAGAGAACAAAGGCTGCGGCTGCTCCGGCTCCCCCGCTTCCCTCGGCGCCCTCGCTTTGGCGGCGGTACTGCTTCGTAGAGCACGTCATAGAGAGCGCAAATGAGCTTGGGGGCGTCGACTCCACGAGGAACCGGTCTGTCTCGGACCCTCACGAGCCGGTGAGTGGCCCCTGCGCGCTGCTCGCTGCGTGGGCCGAGCCGCTCCGGCACGGGCGGAACGTTGACGCTGGCACCAAACGGGACGTCCGACCGCGGCACATACGAGTAGCCGTAGTCCGTCGCGAGCTGGAAGCAATTCGACTGAGGGTGCTGCTGTGCGACGGAGCGGGTCGCCGCATCGGCAGGGTGCAACATTCATCCCCTTGAGTTATGCTCGATCTCCTTCCGAGTCCCGCATGTCCCCCATTCGTCCCCTCCCTCCAAAGACCTCATCCGCTGGACTGGTCGCTCACTCGCCGCGCAGCACTCACGCGCCCGGAGACTTCACGAAGCCCGCTTGTCGAATGGAAATACCGGACACCCAGGGCCGGCCCCCCAACAGTAAGGAGATCAAGGTTTTGGAGGGCTTCGATGGACGCACACCAGACGAGGCCGCTGCTCTGGTCCGTTCGAACCACGAGGGCTCCGTCCACCCGCAGCAAGAGGCGTGGCTGAACGACGTCCTCAAAGACATCCACAAAGCCTTCACGCTGCACCTGTGGAACGTCTTCGTCCCCGGCAGCCCGCATCAACAAAGACTGAAGCCCTTCACTGACAACTCGGACATCACCGTGTTAGGGCTGGCCAGCGCTGCGCACCCGCACGCGCTGCGCGTCACTCCGCGCGATGGGTCACCGAGCCGCTACTTCACGGTGGGAGACTTCGGGTTCGAAGAGCGGTCCTCGCTTCCCTATGAAACCGTAATGGAAGCGGACGTCCGGCTCACGCAGTCATCGACCGCGCCCGCCGGCGAGGTGCGACCCATTCGCTATCCGAAGTGGAGCGTGCCCGGTCTTGCGCGCGTTGCGACAATTACCGAGGTTTGATTCAGCGCTTGCGCCAAATGAGACCGCGGTCGCCGGCCACAAACAGCTCTCCGTCCGGCGTCGCGTAAGCCCCACGCAACGCGGATTGGGTGAGGTAGCGCGCCTCAGAACGCCACTGTGAACCGGTCCGCTGGAAAAGCTGGCCCCAAGCGGCAAGCGCCGAAATGCCGGCCCGCGTGGAGACGATGGCGTGGATCGGCTCAGGAAAAGCAAGCCGCTGTGACGTCCACTCTCCCAACACACTGCGAAAGAGAGTGCCGGTGCTGGTACCAAGGAGAATCTCGCTTCCATCCGACCAGCCGGCAGTGAAATCGGTGTCCGCGGAAGTGCAACCAGGAATCGACTCCGTGCGGAAACCGGCCGGCCCCTTCCTAAGCACGGAGCAACCATCGCCGGCCGCCCACAGCTCTCCTCGTGGACCCGAGAAGACCGTGCGCAGAGTGGCTTGGGTCAGACTTTGTTCGACCCGCGTCAACTCCTCACCGTGAGAGCGCTCCATCCAAAGCCCGTTCGCACCCACTGCGACCACGGTCGTTCCAGAATTCCAAAGCGCAAGCACCTCTTGACCCGATTGCTGAACGGTACGCCACGTGGCGGTGTGGGCGTCGCGGAGGGCCAACCATCCCCCCTCGCCCGCGACAACGACGTCCCCTGCGGGGAGAACGGTGACGGAATTGAGCCTTCTTGATCCCGCGCCAGAATCCTCGGGGAGCCAGACCTCGCCCGCGCGATGAAGCACCGTTCCCGCGAGGCCGACCGCATAAATGTCGGATCCCCGTCTGCCGTGAATGGCGCGAAGGTCAGAGAAGATCGGCACTGCGCCAGCGCGGCGCTGCCACAAGGGTGGGGTGCGCGGTGCGTCCGAGCCTCCTCGCGGGTTGAACCAGAGGCCCGCGCCGTCCACCACATGCACCTCCGAAGCTCTGCCCCAAACCCCGGTTAGGTCGAGATCGGTGAAATGACTGAGAGCCCAGCCATCGCCCTCACGAGCCAGGAACGCGCCACTGCTGCCCACGGCGTATGCGCTTCCCTCCGCCGTCGCGATGACGTGCGTGAGGTCCTTCATGGTGGGGGTAACCTCGCTTGACCACGAGAGCCCGAATCGCCGAAGGACGGTTCCCGCAGCGCCCACCGCGAACACCTCGTTGGTGCCGGAGACGGTCGCCGCGAGAAGTCTATGAGGAGTGAGGCCCGCGCCTTCTATGCTGGTCGTCGTGAGGGCCGGATCATCCGTCCGAGTGACGCGCACGATGGTCCCGGCCTCGCCCACCGCCCAGGCATTGGAAGAAGCGGAGTGGATCGCAGCGCCGTACAGCGACGCAATGGTGGGGCTGCTCAACCGGGTCCACGCACCCTGAGGAGAGCGTAAGTAGATGCGGCCGCCGGGACCCGCGGCGATTGCGTTGTAGGTGGCGTCACAGGCAACCACCGAGAGATCCATCGCCTCTCCAAACGGCTCGGCGCTCCAAGTTGTGCCGGTCCACTTCATCACCAGACCTGCGTTACCCACTCCCACCGCACGCCCCTGCGAGCACACGGAAAGCGAGACGAGACGTCGCGCGTCCACTCGCCGGTGGCTGTACGTCCACTGCGCGTCCCGAACCTCGAGCACGTTGCCCGTGTCATCCAAAATCAGCAATGGGTCGGACTCGGCGCTGATGGCGCGGAGCGAATTTCCCTGGGGCAATGGACTCTCCCAGCAAAAGTCCCCGTCGCACGCGCCCGGCCAACACAGGGGTGTCGACGACGGCGCTCGCACTTCCTCTGAGGGACAGGCGCCACTCGCAGGGCGCGCGCAGACTTTGAGTCCTTCCGGTGTGCAGCGCGCCGCGCCCAACACGCAGGATCCCGGACAGGCATCGCGACAGCCACCCGCCTCGCAGCGTGTGCCCAGTTCGCACGCACGGGTGCTCCAAGTCGCGCAGCCGTTGGTCTCCACACAGGTCCGCAGCTGGCCGGTCTCGCTGCAAAGCTGTCGCTCCGAGGGACAAGCGTCGCACTGCGCGCGGCAGATGTTTTCTTGGCAAGAAAGCCCCGCCTTGCAGCCGTCCTGAGCGCAGCAGACGCCGTCCTCGTTTCCGCACGTGTTCGAGCGCAAGGAGCCGCAGGCACAGAGCATGAGCAGTGCGAAGCAACTCAGCAGCCGCGAGGGAGCAAAGGAGGACGCCATGACGCGCGGCACCCTATGCTTGATGAACCAGCCGGACCACCGAGGTGCTCAGCACCGTCTCGGGACTGCGCCGCTCTGCGGATGGTCGGTCACCTCGGAACGCGATGGCGCAACTGTGTCCACGCTGAATTTATGGGCATTTCCGCGCGCTTGCGGTCTTACCCGGCCCAATCTGGCGATGGCGGTGGTTGCGGTCATCAGGGCGCGGCACCGCACGCAACGGTGACGCCGAACCTGGAACTGGCGCATCAGGGTTGTTGTGTCAGCGAGCGATGTTCACGAAATCCGGTCCAAGAAGCGCTGAAAGCTCGAGGTCTACGCGCACGTCAACTCCGGGCGGGCTGCGCGGAGCATTGGCGTAGATCGTCATACCCGAGCGAAGGCGATCCTCGACGGTGTCGCTGTGACCCATCGCCCTCAGCGTTATTCCCGAAGCAAGCGCCGCCGCTGGGAAATCCGCGCCATTGATAGGCCGTCCGACGAGGAGTTGGTCGAAGCCTGGCGGTGCGAAAATCTGGTGAACCAGGAACACCTGCTCCTGCGAGCCGAACACGAAGTAATGTGGCTCGGGCAGCTGAAGTGCGGAGGGCTTGAGCACCCGAGCATGGAGCACCCGTTCCACGCGCACCTTTACCCGAGTCAGGTGATCGCCGCCCGCCTCGAAGCTGCCGTGGTAGAGCGTGGCATCGAAGGTCGAGGCGCGCCGGAGGACGAGGTCGTCAAGAGACATCGTCTGTGGTTTCAGGGTGTAGAGGGTGCTGGAGAGTGCCTGCACCGGTGGATCGAATGTGACCTGGAAAATTGCCTGGACGTCATGCGGCGCGTGAAACATGGGCACATGGGAGAGGTAGTGCGTGCCGGGCCCGCCGAAAGCGAGCATTCCGTGCAAGCCGAAACGGCCGCCAGGCTGGAAGGCGGAGAGCTCTTGCTGCGTGAGCTCGGTTTCATCCACGCTGACGGGTGCTTCAGGCGGGATCCCGCAGCAGAGGAGGAGAGAGGCAATGAGGAGGGAGGACAGCGGTCGCGACCGATTCATAGAACAGCCCTTCGAAACAAGAAGGCAGGCCGTCCTGCGTTTCGTTCGCCCTCTCTAGCCGGAAGGCGTGGAGAAGATCGCGCGGGCCGTCCCGCGAGCGCGGTGCGTCTCTTATTGGACCTTCAGCTTGTTGTCAAACACGCCACGCGCGATGGCCAGTGAAGTGGCGAGCAGCCAGCACTGAATCAACCGCCACTAAGAGGGTTCGGGAGGTGCTCGAGCTGCGACGCCCACTTGAGCCCTGACCACCCCGAGTCGTTTTCAGGCTGAGCCACTACAGTCCTCCTCCCCGCGTCCCCTCTCTGCTGAGAGCCGCGCTGGAGCCGCCATCGCCGCCGGTTTCGATCGCTGCGCCATTTTTTATGGCATGACGCGGCTCCCATGACCCGCGCCCGGGAGGCACTCAAGACCGCGGCACCGTCGCTCCTCTCGGTGGGCGTCTCGCTCGTGGTGTGCTTCCTCATGTTGGTGGTCACCCGTCAAGACGTCAGCGTCGCCATCAAGGCTTACGCGGAGCTGTTCCTCGGCGGTCTTGGCGATTGGCCGCGCTTCTTGGA
>JBQTKE010000563.1:0-1710 GCA_052386435.1 Myxococcaceae bacterium | reverse complement strand
GGCGAAGTCAGGCCCTTTGCGCACCTTGAGCTCTTGGCTCCCGGTCAAGACGAAGAAGAGATCCGCTCCCCCCAACGCCGTCGCGATCACTCCTGCTTGAGCGATCGTCTCGCGCGCGCCGTTGCGGAACACCGAAAACTGATCGCAGCCATACGCAACCAGCACCCCGGACACCGAGCCCACCCACGTACTGCCAACGCAAGCCGCTCCGGCGTCCACCATCACTTGCGCGCTGAACTGCGTGCCCGTGTAGCGGTAGAGATCAACGGTGCCGTCCGAGTCGATCGCGGCGAGGTCCATCTGATTGTTCGAGTCCACATCGGCGGCGAGTGGAAGCAGCGGGAGCTCGCCAATTGTTCGAATGACTCGCGGTGACGAAAAGCCCGTGACGGTGGAGTAGCGGTAAATCGAGAAGCGCGCGTTGCTGGGATCAGGCGACGCGACGACGAGGTCCCCCGCTCCCTTGGGCTCGAGCGTCGTCAGAATCCCCACGCCTCCCGGGCTCGCGTTTTGCGCGGGGCCCGCTTCATAAGGCGCGGAGACGCAGCGGGCCGCGTTGACCTTGCAGTCCATCTCGCACCGCTTGTAGCCGAAGAGATCGCACGTGAGCGGGCCCAGCGTTCCGTCGCACTCTTCACCCGGATCGATCTGACCATTGCCGCAGAACTTCACACAGCCGCTGGTCACGAAGTGGCACTGCTCGTCACACGTGAGCGTCCCGAAGTTGAAGCCGCGGGTCTGGCAGCTCTGCGCGTTGAGCTCGGCGCCGTCACAGTCCTCGCCCGTGTTGAGCTTGCCGTCTCCACACGTGGGGGCGGGCGGCGTGTTGTCGACGACGCGGCGCGTGCTGCCGTCCCGGCAACCGACCAACAGGACCAAAATCAGAGCAACGCCCCGCCATTCCTGCGTGCGCGGCGACCGTCCCAATGGCATTTTGTTCCTCATCATGTCGACCTCACCCGGCCCCGGTTGCCCTGTTTGCCACAAGCTCGTCGCTCCCCGCGCGCAGAACCCGATGTTTCCGTTCTGCTCTCAGCGTTGCCGGATGGTCGACCTGGGTAAATGGCTGGGCGAAGAATACCGCGTGCCGGAGTCCGGCGCTGACGAGCGTGAAGACGAAAATCCGGCTACATCCGGCGACGCCAACGAAGAGCGGAAATAGAGGATGTCCGGCTACTGCGATCTCCACTGTCATCTGCTCTATGGCGTTGACGACGGCGCCAAGACGCCGGAGGACTCGCTGGAGATGGGGCGAGCGCTCGTGGATCTCGGTTACACGACCGTCGCACCCAGCCCGCACGCCCGCCCGGAGTACGCTACCGCGGAGGTCGCGAGTCAGAGATTGGATGAGGTCAGAGCGCTCTTCGAGGAGAACCAAGTCGCGCTGGAGCTGCATCCCAACGCGGAGAATTTTTTCCTCGAAGACAGCTTCATGGCGTCGCCCAAGGCGAGAGCGCTGGGCGCGAGCAAGGCCTTCGCTCTGGTCGAGGCGCCGTACACCTCGCCACTCCCGCCGCTCCCCGACATCATCTTTCGAATGAAGCTCAAAGGTGTCACCCCGCTCATCGCGCACCCGGAGCGCTGCATTGAGTTCGAGCGCAAGGGCAGGGCAGCGGAGCTGGTCGATCAGGGCGCGTACCTGCAACTGGATCTCGCCGCGCTCACCGGCCGCTACGGCCCCGCGGCGAAACGCCTCTCCCGGCGGTTTCT
>JBQTKE010000562.1:0-1896 GCA_052386435.1 Myxococcaceae bacterium | reverse complement strand
ACAACATGGGGCTCGGATTCGTCTTCACGGCGCGGGACCTCGCGTCGGGAGCCATCCGAAACCTCGAGCGCAACTTCATGACCCTCGACCAGCGCGTCGGGCTTGGCACGGAGCGCCTCCAGACCTCGTTCCAGCAGCTCGGCGTGGGGCTCGCGGTGCTCACAGCGGGCGCGGTCATGATGGGCGGGGCCTTCGCGCTCGCGGGGGCGGCGGGGAAGTTCGAGCAGTCGATTGCCGCAGTGGCTGCCGTCTCTGGCGCAACAGCGCAAGAGCTCGACCAGCTGCGCGGGGCGGCCATCGAGGCTGGCATGGCGACGCAGTTCTCGCCGACGGAAGCGACAATGGGACTGCGCGAGCTCGCGCAAGCGGGCTTTAACGCGCAGGAGTCGATGCAGCTCCTCATTCCCGTGCTCGATCTCGCAGCGGGCTCCCTCGGGGAGCTGTCGCCGCAGCAAGCGGCGGGTCTCGCCTCCCAAGCCATGAAGGCCTTCGGTATCGCGACGGACCAGGCGGCGATCACAGTGGACCGGATGCTGCAGGCGGTGAACGTCTTCGCCCTGAACGCGAGCGAGCTGCCTCTCGCCCTCGGCACGGCCTCGCGCGGCGCGCAGGCGATGAACCAGTCGCTGTCGGAGACGCTCATTGCCCTCGGGCTCGTGAAGAACGTTATCCCGGGTGTCGAGCGTGCTTCCACCGCCGTTGCGGTCTCCATGGAGCGCATGGCCGATCCGGAGGTGCAGCAGAAGCTCCGAGGCATCGGTGTGTCGGTGACTGACTCGCAGCATCGCTTTCGGAGCTTCCTCGACGTGCTCGGTGATCTCGCCCCGGCTCTCAGTCGCATGAACGAAGCGGAGCGCTCGGGCTTTCTGATCAAGACATTTGGTCGTGAAGCGCTCGGGGGCGTGAACGCAATGCTCACCCAGGTGACCAACGGGATCCGTACCAACACGGGGGTCACCGTGAAGGGCGCCGACGCTATCGCCTATCTGCGCGACCAGTTCGAGAACGCCGGAGGGACCGCAGCGGGCTTCCGCGAGACAATGCTCAACACCTTCGAGGGCCAGAAGAAGCTCCTCCAGGGCTCGATGGAGACGCTCGCCATCGTGGCTGGCGAGCCCTTCGCGCAGGTGTTCAAGCCACTCGTTGCCGTTGTAGTCGACGTGGTGAACTCCGTGCTCAGCGTGTTCCGCCAACTGCCCGCTCCCGTGAAGCGAGCCTTCGCGGCTTTGGTGGTGGGCGCGGGCGCTGTCGTCTCGCTCGTTGGTGCCGTCATTGCGGCCAAGGCAGGTATCGCCTTGTTCCTCATTGGGCTGAAAGCTGCGGGCATCACCATGGGCGGCCTTGTCGCCACGGTGCTTCCGGCCATCGCTATCTTCGGCGTGCTGGCGCTTGCCGTCGCCGGCTTCGTCGTGGCTTTTCGGAAGAACGTCGGCGGGATTGCGGACTTCTTCGAGCGCGTCGGAGAGCGCGTCTCGCTCGCCTTCCGCAGCCTGATGCAGCTCTTCGAGCAAGGCGGCTTCTCGGGCGCGGTGCGCGACGAGCTGAACCGCGCCGAAAACCAGGGGCTCAAGGACTTTCTGGTGAATGTGTTCCTGTGGGGCAATCGCCTGCAGAACTTCTTCTCGGGGATCGGAACTGGGATTTCCGCGGGGATTGCCGCAGCCAGGCCCAGCATCGACACGTTCATCTGTGTACTCGGACGAATCGGGGCAGGCTTCGGGTTCCTCTCCGAGCGCGACGACGCAGGCACTGCTGCCGCGCGCTTTGAGGAGTTCGGGGGCGTGGGACAGCGGGTCGGAGCAGTTCTCGCAGGTGCCTTTGAGCTCGTGGTGCGGGGCATGACCGTGATTGCCCAAGTTGCTGAGGGCGTGGCTCAAGGCTGGAGTCTGATTCAAG